>NZ_VPAM01000019.1:0-74111 GCF_013419215.1 Acinetobacter sp. YH12096
CCATACTGGCAGGGCTTTCAATACTATTGAACACTCTTCAGTTGTTGTCAGAGTATTCGTCTGATGAGCTGAATGCGATTGCTCAGATCGCATTCAATTTATAAAAAATGTGTAGATACCTATGCCCATAGGGGGAGGGAACATTCATTGTGACATCACTTAATTTAAATTATCTAATTTAAAAAATATAACAGCTAAATTTTACCCAAAATTCAATCAATAATGGAAATCCCCTCTCCTCCTAGGAGAGGGTTAGGGAGAGGTGCTTTTATAAAACCCCATTCTCCAACAACACTTCCAACCCTTTCACCTTTTCCATATATTTCAGCCGTTCCTTTTCCCACTTCACTTGTTCTTTCAGCACTGAGACATCGCCATCAATCACCTTATACACATCTTTCACCTGCATATTTTTCGGCTTTGGATTTTCACTCCAGTGGAAACTATCTGTGATGTCATCAATCTGACTGGCTAGCCGTTGGCTTTGAGCTTCTAAAGCCATTTTATAAAACTTTAAATGTTCATCAGTTAAGGCTTTAGGGCTTTTACCTTTATTGGTTTCAAGCTGTAATTGCAGTTTCAGTAAATAAAACAAATCCTGTGCTTCATGGGCTTGGTTCACCACTTGCAGCAGCTCAGTTTTTTCTGCTTTTTTCGATTCATCAGGCTCACGGTCAGGGTGAATCATGGCAGTGATTTTTAAATACACAGTTTTCAGTGATTGGTTCACTAACTTTTCAGCTTGCTCACGTTTTTGCGCTAAGCGTCTGCGCTGATGCTCTTCTTTCTCACGTTGATATTGATCGCTATCCCACGCTTCATAAGACTCATTTTGTTCTGTCGTTTCTTGTTCTATATCAACATAACCTTCTACTTTGCTCTGTTCAGTTTGGGCCAACTTGGCTTTTTTATTCAGCTTTTGATTATGTGCATGGTGCTGCTGATAAAAAGCATCTACTTCAGTGACTTTTTCAAGTTCGGCTGTATTTAAGTAATTGGATTTTTTCAACTGCTTTGCCAATTTGGTTAGTTTGGCATCAAGCTGTGCTAAATCGGCTTTGGCAAAGTCTTCTTGCTGTATGTGCTGCCAAAGTTGTGCAAGCTGGCGGTAGTACACCGCATGCAAATCACGATAAATCGGCACAAGTTTTAACTGAATATAACTCTGAATCTCACTTTTGGCATTTTGCCAAAGATCTAAATCCAGCTTTTGCTGTTCGATTTGCTCAATCAGTTTATTCAGCTTTTTATGCTGTGGGGATAAAGCTTCAACTCTCGGGAGTAAACTGACTTTTAACTCAAAAGACATAAGCAAATTTAACGCAAAAAGAAAATTATAGCCGATCTAAGCACTAAACTTATGAGCATGTTGTATAAATCAACAATGGACTTTTATCCATTAACGCTCAAACCGTTGTAAATATTGACTCAACTCTTCTCGAACAACCACCTCATGCCCTGCCAGTTCACTTAAAAATTCGCGGAGTTTTTCAGCTCGGGTGCTGTGTTCGTCATGCGGTAAAAGTGAATGTGTGGTGATTGCCCCCGAATTGATCATCGGGTTTTTCGGGGTATTGCTTTGTGGATCGAGCGCAATTTGATTAAACGCCTCTCCCGATGGCTCGACACCGACCTTTTGTAAAACGCTATCCAAGCCAAGATGACGAATCGCTAAGGCATAAGCAAAGGGTTTAGACATCGACTGTATGGTGAACTCGACTTCGTCATCACCTGTGGAATAAATCGTGCCATCTACGGTAGACAGTGCCAAAGCCAGTCTATTCGGATTGGCATGGGCTAACTCAGGAATATAATCTGCTAAATCTCCGTGCTGATTGGCATCGCAGGCATTAAAGACATGCTGTAAATAATCTGGAACAGGCGTTTTCATAAGGTCTATTTTTTGTTGTGTGCTTTTTTATTTATAACAAATTGAGCTGCATCTGTATAAGTCCTTATGGTGAAGACGCATTCTGAGCTAAAACTTGTATGTGCTGTAGGTTTAAATGGTGCATCATTTCTCGAATAAAAACGAAATAACTGAGTTGAATGATTGCCTGCTCACCAAATAGATTTTGATAATATTCGGTATGTTCAATCATTTCATTAAAGCCATGTTCTAGGCTTTGTCGGTCAATGTGGGTCGCATGTTCAAAAAAGCTCTGCGCCAATAGATGCAGCATCGCATCATTCGACTGAGCATAGCGCTGCGTCTGATAATCGAGCTGTAATCGTTCTAAAATTTCTTCAATTTCATAGATCAAATATTCAATCGCTAAAGCATCGAAGCGCTGATGTCGGACACATTTTTGCACCAAAGCGACTAAGCCATGATCAAAATGAATATTCTGTTGCTCGGTCTGAAAGTCGAGCTGCGCTAATCCGAGCTGAAATTGTAATTGCTGCATAACTATCGTTTAAATTATTTAATCTTCTGCCAATTTTAACTCACGAAAGCTGCGTACTTGGTTACGACCTTGTTGCTTTGCCATATACAGCGCTTGATCGGCCATACGCGTGACCATAGCAGACGGTGTCCCCTCGATCGCAGTTGCTACACCAAAACTTGCACTAATCTTCAACATATGTTGGTTGGCTATCATGGTTTCAGCGTCAGAAATGGCCAATCGACAACGTTCAGCGACCTCTATCGCCTGCTCTAAACTCTGATTTTTTAGAATTAAAATGAATTCTTCACCGCCATAACGCCCAACCACATCTTGTACACGAGTATTGTCATTTAAAATTTGAGCAACACGTTGTAAAACGGCATCTCCTGCATCATGTCCATATTGGTCATTGATCAATTTAAAATGGTCGAGATCAAGCAAAACCACTGCAAATTCAGGCCGTGTCTGTTTGCTGAGCGTATCAAGTTCATGACTGACATAACGACGGTTAAACACATTGGTCAGGCCATCAACACGGCTGAGGACTTCCATCTTTTGTTCACGGTGTCGCCACTGTAAAAGCAAAATCTGAAAAAATACTGCACTGACGATCAATATGGGCAAATACAACTCCGCCATACTCATGAGCCAAAAGGCGTTGTCGTAAAACTCACTCTGTTTTAAAGCTGGGCTGAAAATCGGTGCATATTCTAGATGGTCAATCGAAGTTTGATAGCAAATGTAGCCAATAAACAGTGTGATCGGAAATGTAATACTGAGCATAATCGCAGGACGATAAAAAACCAAACCGACCATCAGCAGATTGACCGTCCCCGCCATAGTGGCAGGACTATAGATCCCGATCATATAGCCACCATAGATCATGCCGATCCCAAACAGGACGGGCGCAAAATAGCTAAAAAACAGTCTAAAATTTAAATATTTTTTGAAATAAAGACTGAGTACTGCCAATACGCCATAACTGAGTAGGACTATACAAGCGACGATGATCCTGAACTTGAGTTCACTCGGATTAAACCAAATCCGATTGGTCGAATAATAAAAATTCATGATGCACCACTTCAACACGCTAACTTGACTCAGCATGCCAAAGATGAGAAGTAAACGCCCTTTATCGTAGTCAGACCAATTGATGATGAGATAGTCTGACTCAAACAAAAGATGCTTCAATTTACGCCATTGTACGCCCCATTTCGTACAGACAGCATTGCCCCAATTTTTCCCCATTAATCTACTTTTTTATTTTATTATTTCGCTAGTTATACAAGGTTTTAGCTTCAAAAAGAAAGTCTATTTTCACAGTTAAGCATGCAATCTTTGAAGCCTTTAAACTTCACTTGCACCACTATTCAAATTACTTTTCCGCTATTTTTTTAGCTCAATTGGTCACTTTTATATTTTTGGAATAGCACGGTTTTTATTCTAAACGCTCGGTGAATAAGATCCCATTCAGATGATCGACCTCATGTTGTACGATCCGTGCGGGAAAGCCATTCAAGGTTTTCTCTTTGACTTCACCTTGAAGGGTCAAATATCGCACGTGAATTTGCTCGGCTCTCGGGACTTGTCCTCGTGCATTCGGCACACTTAAGCAGCCTTCTTCACCCAAAACCGTGGTCGTAGATCGAGATGTAATCACTGGATTGACCATCACGATCGCCTCCATTTCAGGCGCATCGGGATAGCGTAAATTTGCACGTGAAGCCACGATAATTACCCGCTTAGAAACATAAATTTGCGGTGCGGCAATGCCTACGCCTTGACGCTCAAGCATAGTGGCATGAAGTGTTTCACTTAGTGCAGTTAACCATGCAGAACCTATTTCAGATGCTTGCACCTCTGCGGCAGTGAGCGTCAAAATTGCTTCACCACGTTGTGCAACAGCAGCAATATGACTCATGTATTTATCCTTTTTTAAGTCTAGCAAGCTTAAATTATTTAACTGATGTTACGCACGTAAAAGTAATTACGCATTTTTAAAATGATATTTAAGTTTATTCGACGAAGTCTTACATCTAGGATTTAAATAAAGGGGTTAGCCTTCGGCTGGAGGTACTCTTACGAAACAATGTTTCTCATTAGGCAAAATGAGAAGCAAAGCTTCGCAAGGAAACCATCTTGCGGTGCAATGCACCTCACCGACAAAACTCGTTCACTAGTATCAAATTATTCAAAGTATCGCAAAAACATTTTTGATTAGAAGGAGTCCTGTCTCAAACACTTGCGGATGACGTTACCGCTTATCATTCTTTCATTTGAATCAAATTACGCTTCTGATGTTACTGCGTAACATCAGTTATTTAAAAAAAAACAACCATGCAATATGCATTATTATCGGTTCTGAGTATAAAACAACGGCATGCTATGGCTTTGAATCTTTTATGGTTTATATAGAGCACAAAGTAAAATAGCAGATCACACCGCCCTATACTATTGATATTTATCATTTATATTCCAAGATTTAACGCCATCCATCACCAATCATTCTTTAAGTTAATGCGACTTTATCTATATTATTTTGTTCTTAATTCACGATATTTTCATAACTATAAGTTTTTAATAAGGCAACAAAGTTTGATTATTCAATAAAAATTTGAATCACTAAAATCCTCAAATGCTATTTGCTGCTGGAAAATATTTGCATGGAAGCTCAGCCACGCCTGACTCGTCAAGATAAACGTACCCTCGGACTGTCATCCCTCGGTGGCGCACTCGAGTTTTATGACTTTGTCATTTATGTGTTTTACGCCAAAATTATTTCGGAACTGTTTTTCCCCACTGGACTCAGTCCATTTTGGGCGATGCTGAATACTTACGGTATTTTTGCAGCCGGATATTTTTTCCGCCCGTTGGGTGGTGTGGTGATGGCGCATTTTGGCGATTTGATTGGTCGTAAGCGTTTATTTAGTTTGTCTATTTTACTCATGGCTCTACCTACACTGATGATCGGTGTGATGCCGACTTTTGAAAGTATTGGTTATGCAGCACCACTTTTGCTCCTACTGATGCGTGTGATTCAAGGCATCGCGATTGGTGGTGAAATCCCTGCGGCATGGACTTTTGTTTCAGAGCATGTGCCTGAGCAAAAAATTGGGATCGCCAATGGCTTACTCACTGCTGGCTTATCTTTAGGTATCCTATTGGGCGCACTGATGTCATTGTTTATTTCATTACAATTTACAGAGTCAGAAATCCATGATTGGGCATGGCGGATTCCATTCATTCTAGGCGGAATCTTTGGTTTTGTTGCGCTCTATCTCCGCAGTTATTTAAAAGAAACGCCTGTATTTAAAGCCATGCAAGAAAAGAAACAATTGGCTAAAGAGCTTCCTGTGAAACAAGTGCTGCAACAGCACAAAACAGGCGTTGTGATTGGTATGCTGTTTACATGGTTCTTAACTGGCTGCGTTGTTGTATTGATTTTAGCGATGCCAAATCTACTCACGGGCGCCTTTGGTTTTGAACGGGCCGATGCCTTTAAAATGCAAAGTGCCGCTATTGTGATGCAAATGGTCGGTTGTATCTTGGCAGGTCTTTTGGCAGATCGCTTCGGTGCGGGTAAAGTGATGCTATTCGGTTCCCTCCTTGTTGCGATAATTGCGGGCGTGTTCTATAACAGCCTGGGCCATGTGGCAGCATCGACCGTGTTTGCGCTCTATATGCTGCTCGGTTTGGCATCAGGCACGGTTGGTATGGTGTCTTATAGTATGGTGAAAATGTTCCCTGCACAGATTCGTTTCTCGGGCATTTCATTTTCATACAATTTGGCCTATGCCATCGCGGGTGGTATCACCTTGCCATTGGTTCAATGGTTGAGTTTATACAGCAACATTGGCGCCATGTATTATATTTGGACCGTCTGTTTGGTGACCTTCTTTACTGCGATGCTTTATCGTCAACGTTTTGAAAAAACTTCGCACTAAAAATAAAAAAGCGGTCAATGACCGCTTTTTTTAACTTGCTTTCAAATCAATTCAGGCTTTTAAATTTTTACGCAATTCATCTTCTACAATTTCAATCTCAAGCTGACTAAAACGACGAATTTCACCTTCTGCATGTTTTTCAAGTAATCCACCAATCAGTGGAACTTTGACTTTCACCGTCCAGTCCAAATTGAAACTCACTTGTGTTGCATCACCACTGACACTTCGTTTACAACTGGCTTCGAGCGGTAGGTTCGGATCTAGTTTGACGTCAGAGGTTAATGCCGCCAAATTACTAATATCCGTACGTTTCAGACGAAACGCATCTTTTAAAAACTTCTTGGCAATATCTGGAATATTTACATCCAGGTTATACGCACGTTTTAAGGTATACATATCACCTGTTTTTTTTGATTCTAAAATTTCTAGATTTTCACCCGGTATGCGTTTGCACACCGCTTCATGCAAGCTGATATCTGCGGCTAGTCGTTTAAAATCTTCAAGTGAAACGCCATGAATTGTGGCATTGACGGTAAATTGATGTGCCATTCTCGTAATCCTTCAGGTCAATATTGGTTTTATTGTTTTATTTCGCCCAGTCTACAGTTGCTAAAACTGTGCTTTGGATTAAATCGGAAAGCGCTGTGGCTGTCATTGACCTGAAACCAAACTGAAAAAACAGAATTGCCATACTGCAACTCATTGGACTCTGCCTTAAAGGACTTTTTGATAGATTTGCCCATGCTGATCTTTGAACTCGAGCTGAAATTCCCAGCCCGCATCAATTTTTAAATACATCTCCGCGTAGGACAACTTTGCGTACCAATGACCAAAGTCGAGGCTAAAAATATCAAAGCTGGCTTGTTCAGGAAGCTGTTGCATTGGTTTTGCATGTATTAAAGCGCTAGGTTCAAAAGACTTGCAGTGCGAGCCATAATGATGAAACAGTTCAAAACATAGCTGATTAAAAATTTCAAATGTTGAATCTTTGGGATCAAGTTGCGTCATTGCTTTAATAGCTTCCCATATCTTTTCATTTCTTCTTGCGCTTATTTTTATATTTCTATAACAAATCTTTGTGGTACTGCTTTTATAAATCTCAGTTTAATTTAAGTTGTTAATTTAACAGCATGCTATGCACTACACCATCCCGATCACGGTGTACCAATTTGATTACTTGTGAATAATCGATCAAGATGCTTTGGTGTTTATAACTGATTTGGATGCCGTATTCATCTGCACCATCATCCAAACCGCTGATGCTACATTGCGTGCCTTGTGGAAATGCATTGAGCCATTCAGCGTTATACACATCTGCTATTTGTTCAAACTGAAAAAAGCTCGCTTTTTGCTGCAATAGAAACCCAGCTTGTCGATCAAAACGCAGTTGCTGCTCAAGTTGAAAGTCGATAATCATGACTCTGCACGCTCTTTACTTATTCATCGGGTTCGGAATCGGCTATTAAAAGTAGCTTTGCCATCACCCAATGATCCTTATAAAGCTTTCATCGCCTGTTGCTGCTGTTTATTTTTGACTTGTGTCCATTGCCACCAACCAAATGCCGCCAAGCCCACAAAACCAGCATACAACGCCGCAGTGAGATACAGGTCTTTGTATATAAACATACCCACATAGATAATATCGACAAATACCCAAAGCACCCAAGTAGCAATATGTTTCCGGCTGGTCCAATACGTTGCGAGTAAGCTAAACGCGGCCAATTGTGCATCCAAAATCGGTACGGCTGCATCGGTAAAATAGTGCAAACTTAAACCAAAAATCAAACCGCCCACCGCTGCTAAGAGCATTTGAAAGATCACGAGTTTGGTCGCAATCGGTTCAATACGGATGTCATGATCTTGTTGTTTGCCCTTCAACCAGTGATAAAAACCGTAGAAGTTCACCACCACAAAGAAAAACTGCAAAATGGTTTCGCCATAAAGTTTGTAGGTATAAAACAAGTAGGCATACAGCAAAAAAGCTGCAAAGTTAAACCACCAACACCACATATTTCGCTTAATGGTTAAACTCACCCCGATTAAGCTAATAATAACTGCAAATATTTCTAAGTTCGACATGGTTGATTGGGCCTTAAAAAAGCTGCAGCTATTATGGAAAAAATCAGCCCAAAGGCAAGCTATATCACACACTATTTCATATCAACTCTGTAAATTTTAAATCAAACCACTCATCCACCAGACGATGATTTTGATGTTTTGAACGCATCAGTTTTGACAGTTTTCTAACAATCTTTTAAAAACTTAGCTATGCATAAAGAATAATTAGAAGGAATTATCCAAATGTCAGAACAACAAGGTCGTGTAAGTCGAGAAATTCGTGGTCATCTTTATTTAATCGGTTTGGACCGTGCAGATAAACGAAATGCGTTTGACAGTCATTTAATTCATGACCTTTCACTGGCGCTCACTGAATATGAAGATGATCCAAATTTACGCTGTGCGGTGATTTTTGCTCATGGCGATCATTTTACTGCGGGTCTAGATCTGGTCGAACTACAACCCAAACTTGGCAGCGGGCTGTTTAATTTTCCTGATCAGCAAATTAATCCGTGGGGAACCAACTCACGACAACGAAAAAAACCAGTTGTGGTCGCGGTACAAGGGTTCTGTTTTACAGCGGGTATTGAACTCATGCTGAATGCCGATATCGTGATCGCACAGCGTCACACGGAGTTTGCTCAAATGGAAGTGCAACGTGGCATTCTTCCTTTTGGTGGTGCAACAGTTCGTTTTGTGCAAGCAGCGGGTTGGAATAAAGCCATGCGCTATTTACTCACAGGTGAACGTTTCAATGCGCAAACGGCATATGACATGAACTTGGTGACTGAAATCACTGACCAAGCACCCTTATCTCGTGCCATTGAACTTGCGGAACAAATTGCGCAGGCTGCACCACTGGCGGTTCAGGCAACACTCGCTGCAGCACAGCAAGGTGTGCATTTGGGAGCCGATGCTGCCTTTGCTCAATTAGATCAGCACTTACAGCCATTACTAAAAACACAAGATGTACAAGAAGGCGTGATGGCCATGCTACAACGTCGCGCAGCCAATTTTCAGGGCAAGTAAGCCTTTATTTAAACTGAGTAAACCCTTTCCGTCCTGCCCATCCAGAGAAAAATTATGTCAACGGATTTAGAACCAGCAGCGCAAGAAATACATAGTACACCCGTGAGTTTCCCTGCAACCGATGGCTATACGCTTTCAGGCGTTGAATATCGGCCTAATTCTGCCGCTAAAGCCAATATTATTATTTCAAGTGCAACAGGCGTCCCTCAACAATTTTACCGTCGGTTTGCCGAGTATGCCGCAGGACTCGGTTATCAAGTACTGACTTTTGATTATCGTGGTATTGGACGTTCTGCACCGTCAAAACTTAAAGGCTTTAAGATATCCTACCTCGACTGGGGACGTTATGACCTTTCTGGTGCCATAGCTTATATGCAACAACACGGCCTGCAAACTTTTCTAGTGGGACACTCCTATGGCGGTCAAGCACTAGGCCTCACCTCAAATCATGATCAGATTCGTGCCATGTATTGTTTTGGCACGGGCGCAGGCTGGCATGGCTATATGCCATTTAAGGAAAAAATGAAGGTTCATGTGATGTGGAATATCGTTTTTCCGCCGATGGTTGCCGTCAAAGGGTATTTGCCTTGGAGCAAACTCAATATGGGCGCTGACCTCCCTGTCGATGTCTATAAGCAATGGCGTCGTTGGTGTAAAAACCCAACCTATTTCTTTGCCGACCCTGAGCTGAGTGAGCTATCTCAACAATATGCTGCAGTTCAAACGCCGATTTATGCGGTCGCTGCACTCGATGATGACTGGGCATTACCCAATTCACGACATGCTTTTATGCAACATTATGCGCAAGCGTCAATGCAATATATCAATATTGAAGCGCAAGATTATGGTCTAAAACATATTGGTCATATGGGATATTTCCGCAAAGGTGCTGAACCCTTATGGCAGGAAGTCATTGGAAGGTTTGACGAACTATTAGTCACCTAGACCGATTTACTTCATACACATCACATTGATTTATTCGGATAGAGAGATACATGCGTCCACGGAAAAACACCTCAGAACACCTATTGCTACAGTCAGCACACGCCTTTAAACGCTATGGCTATATGGGCTGCAGCATGGGGAAATTGGCTGAAGCCTGTGGACTTTCAAAAGCTGCTTTTTATTACGACTATCCGAATAAAGACGCTTTGCTGATGGAAATTTTAAACCTGACACACGTGAAGTTAAAGCACAGTATTTTTCAGCAATTACAGCAATCCACTGCATCACCTCAACAGACTTACCCGCACATCCATCAACTGGCCATCCAGTTTTTTAGCCAAGGTGGATTAGGTTGTTTAGTCGGGATATTAAGTATGGAACGTCAACATTTGCCTACCGAGATTTTTGCGAAATTACAGTCCATCTTTCACGAGTGGCAACTCGCCTTTGAAGTGTTTTTTCAGCGATGCATGAGCATCGAACATGCCGCGCAACTTGCCAAAATCAGCTTGGCGGATTATGAAGGCGCAATTTTAATGGCCCGAATAACCGATGATTTGAGTTATCTCGATTTAGTCCAAGATCGCATTTTGCTTCAACTTGCGGAGTCTTGATAGCGATATTCAATTTTATGTTCTTCGCCAAAACGGTCGACATGTGTATAAAACTCACCGTATCGGCCTAAATAATACTCGAGCGATTGATTGTAAAAACTCCAATAAATCGACCATTCATTCAGATCTAATTGGCGAATTTGAGTTTTACAATTGACTGGCATGCGACGTAAAAAAACTTCTTGTAACTGTTCGGCTGCCTGTAGCGAATCTAATTTGTATTGTTGTTGAAAGAAAATTTCCGCAATATCATCAAAAAGTTGCTGTTCATATTCATCTACTTCAATGACATGATCGACGTCACGAATAGCATCATCATTCGATGCTAAAGAGATACTTTTCGATTTTTTTGGTGCTTGGTAACGCGTATATTTTTGACGATATTTTTCTGTTTTTATTATTTTTTTGACCACGATTCCTGCTGCAGACAACGCAATCAGAATACACATCACAATGAGAAAATTAACCATAATAACAACCTACTGCCGATGACGCGCATGCACATCTTGAATCATCGAATATTTTTATGGACTAATATAACGCACAATAACGTTTAAAATTCATACAAAACTATTTTAAAGCTGAAATCTTGCCTATTTTCTTTGCTAATTTATTTCAAACTATTACACCTGCTGAAATCATTGAGTATGTATACATTTCTAAAAGATCTATTATTACTTTAAAAACAGTATAGTTAGATGCATTTATGTGGTTATTTATCCGTATTTAACGATTAACTTATAAATATACATTTGTAAATTTTGCAACAATTTTGAAATAAAAACCCAACCCAACGGCGCAATGGCTGCAAAAAAACATAAAACGCAACAATAAGCCTCTTTAAGCACAGGGCGATATCTTCTGAAATGGCAGGCTGTTGGAGTTTTTTATAAAAAGAAAAAATTATGATACGCGAAGCACAAATCCAGGACATACCCGAAATTATTCACGTGATTCACAACAGCATTCGTTCATGTATCCAGGACCATCAACGTAATGAAAGTGTGATTCAAACTTGGCTTGAGGAGGCAAATCAATCGAATATTTTAATGTGGATGCTTTATAACGATAGCTGGGTCTACGTTAGTGACAATCGAGTCGTCGGCTTTATTTTAGTCAGTGATCAGGGACAAATTTTACTGAATTATATCTGCCCTGAACGTCAGTACCAAGGCATTGGTAAGGCATTATTGTTGAACATGATGCACTGCGTCAGGAAAAAGAATATTACCGAAATCAGTCTAGAAAGTACCCATACGGCACTCGCCTTTTACCAAAAATATGGCTTTGTCGCACATCAGGATTTTGAGCCTACCGATATTCCGCTCAAACTGGTCAAACAATTGTGTTAATGGCAGATGTAAAATCAAACAGGATAAAATCAAAGTAGATGAATCGATATATGCATTTGCAATGGACATTAGCTATAGAACTTTACGCACCTGCAATACCGCTTAAGGTTTGAGTTGATCGCGTCCTGCCTGTTTGGCCATATATAAATAATGGTCTGCATGCTTCATTAAGGCTTCGATACTGTCGAAGTCATTTTGCTTATCCATCCATGCCATACCCAAACTCAGTGTGACGTAATTTTTATCATCACCCCGATTAACATGTTCAAGCTGTTCATTACGCATGGCTTCGAGTACCAATTGTAATTGCTCTTGGGCAATCGCATACGGAACATCATGCATCAATATGGCAAACTCCTCTCCCCCGTAGCGAGCCACATAGGCTGAACTTGGCAGAGTGTTTTGCATGGTTTTCACGATCTGCTGTAACACCTCATCGCCTTTGAGATGTCCATAGTGGTCATTATAATTTTTAAAATAATCGACATCTAACATGGCAAAGACCAATGTTCGATGGCTATGAAAACGGACCTCCGAATATAAGCGTTGAATTTCAGCATTCAGTGCACGGCGGTTGAATGCCCCCGTTAAGGCATCAATACGAATTTGTAGCTCTAATTTTTTATTCAGCTCATGGAGCTGTAAGGTGCGCTCTTTGACTTTCTGATCGAGTGAACTGTTTAGCTCAAGCAAACTATTATTCAACTGTTCCGTATGCATCGACTGCTGTGCATAATGGTGCGATTGCTGAAACATGATCAACAAGGCATACAAACTGGTTGAAATGAACGATAAATTGACTGAATCAATCAAATTCATCATCAGCAAAAAGTCGTTTAAAAAGGTAATGCACAGGAAAATAACCGCGATTAAATTTAATTTTGAATACGGTTCTTTCTTTTTCAGTGTTACGTAAAAACCATAAGCAAAATTACTTAGAACAACGATCACATAGGCAAAACTGTAAGTTGCCAAAGGTTGAAAAATTTCAGGCGTCGAAACAAAAGTCACTGAAATATTCAACGACAACAGCAAAATCGCGATCTGATAATTTAAGGTAAATAAATAGCGACGACTGAGCAAGTGGATATAACTTAAAAAGAAAATCGATGCCAAATAGGTAAATAAGTATTCTAATCGCGTGCCCCACAACCAATTGATATCGGTAAAAGTGGTATAGGCATAAGGTGCTGAAAATAAATTATGGAGTGCTAAAAAGACAATAAATAAGCCAAACACCAAGTTACTTCGGCTATTGCGACCGCGTAAACCTCGGAAAACAGAAAATAGGATCGTAAATAGTCCCACACCCAAGACGGCGCCCGACACCATCCCAATACTCATCATTTGTTGTTGGAATTGGCGGTTTACTGTCTTGGCGATACCAATACGCATTGGGTTTTCAAACCCGCCATGCATACTGTTAAAACTTGAAGCCTGAATGGTTAAAGTGAAATATTCATCTTGTGCCACAAAATAGGCAATTCGCGGTGCATTCTCCGTTTTTTGTTCTGCTTCAGTACGCCCCACCTCGCCCAAACGAACGATCACATCACCATTTAAAAATACCCGATACGCACCGTACTGATTTGGAATCAATACCGCGATACGTCGACCAATAAATTGTTTAGGGATTTGGAAATGTCCAGTAAATGTCCCAAAACCTTTACTGTCCCCTGTGATGTCTTTAAATGATGCAGGCAGATAGACCGTTTGACCGACTAGAACCGAACTCGGAGACGTTAAAAATTGATTTGGATAAAACAACCATTTGCCTTGTAAGAGGCTACTGGTGTCTTCCGTGAAGTAGATTTGGTTAACTTCGTTTTGATGTTTTAAATAAAACGATTTAGGAGCAGTTTCATACTGTGCTTGAGCAGTCGATACAGTGAGTGCCAATGTAAAAATAATAAAGGTAAGAACCCAGAACAATCTGGTGCAAGGCAACTGTAAAGACAACGGCTTTGATTCCTGCGTTTATACTCGAGCAATTATTCTAATCTACGGTAAAAGACAAAAATAACAACTACTATTTTATCCAATTGATCAATAACGTCCATGTCATTGATCTAAAACAGTCGCTGTATTAATCGCGCGTTTTTACATCATACAATTCAATCTCAAAAATAAGATTTGAATTGGCAGGAATTACATTACCCATTTTACGCTCACCATAAGCCAAATGTGATGGCACGATTAACTTACGTTTACCACCGACTTTCATCCCCATGATGCCCTGATCCCAACCTTTAATCACACGGCCTGTACCAATTACCGTTTCAAAATAATTACCACGATCCAGTGATGAATCGAATTTAGTGCCGTCTTCTAACCAGCCTGTATAGTGTGTTGTAATCAAAGCGCCTTTAACCGCTTCTTTACCTTCGCCTACCACTAAGTCAATAATTTCTAATTCTTTGCTCATGCTCTCAACCTCAAATGCCGCAATCAAAATAAAGCCCTATTATAAACAAAATCGTTCGTAACATGATGCCCTTGAACACTTTGAACTTTCATTGAATGAAGGAGTTTATACGGTAAGAACAACGCTATTTACATAGCTAATAAAGAGGATTCATCCATGGGCGTTACATAAGTTAGGGGCTAGAAATTTCCCGAATTAGATTTTTATTCTGGTTTTAGGTCAACTGATTTTTAAAACAACTATTGAATTAACAGAATCGTATTAGCTGAAAATAGTTATAGCGACAAGGATGCAAGCCTGAACTCACATCCATCTTGATGAGTTAAATCACATCATACGCTTATTGCAATTGTGTCCATTCAATCACAGCTTGAGCTTTATCACCAATCAAAGTCCATTCGCCGTCCATTACGTTTAATTGTAAAGACATGGTCCGTTCGCATAACTCTTGAATGGCAGCCGCACTCGCTTCAGATAATTGCCAAATTTCAACATTCTTCAGTGTTTTCAATTTGCTGTTGCGTTTATACCATTCGTCTACTGAAGAACCATAAGTAATCACAGCGACTTGTGGGCAACGAGCACTGGCTTTTTTGACTTTGTCTTCGTCAGGACAGCCAACTTCAATCCATTTCACCAATTGGCCTGTTAAATCTTTTTCCCACAGCGCTGGTTCGTCTGTTTCGAAAAGATCTTTGGTAAATTCTAAGGCTTCATCTGCATAGCGTGCATATGCCAAGACACGTACCATCAAACGTTCAATCGTTTCAGAAGGATGCAAAGCCATTGTCAATTGATAATCACCATATTGGTGTACATCCATATTGGCAATGTTCAAATCTGCTTTATAAATTGTAGCTTTTAGCGCCATGGTAAAGTCCTCAAATTTGGCGCTTAGCATATAAGATTTAGCAAGCTTTTGCTGCGTTGATTTACTTATTTCTCCGCTTTATCGGCATCGATACGACACTGCATTAAGCGATCTTCAAATTCGAGCCATTCACGTTCAGTTTGGTAAATAATTTCGACACGATTATCGATACTTTCCTCGCTCGACTGATAATTAAACTGATCAGGATTAAAGTTAAAGGTTTTCCAACCTTGGTCTGTCTGAAAAATACCTTTGATCCGTAGCCAATCTTGCTGCTCACAGAGTAAATCTAACAGCTCAAAAAAGTCGAAAATCCATCGTTTTGGGAGTTTCCAACCTGCGACACTATAGCCCTGAGCGGATTCAACATAATGATAAGGCAACTGTTTAATTTCTGTGGGTACATCGACCAACGTTTGCTTTTGCATCGCCAATAAAGGCTGAATTTTACGCGGACTTCCCACATAGGCGAGATCAATATTTGCCAGTTTTAATTCACCTTTGACGACATTGATCCATTGCTGCTGATACGGTAAATACGCTTGTTTGAGTCGTTCCAAACCAGCTTGATCGGCATCACTCATACAATCGACATGAGACACCACAACGATTTGTGCCACTTTGAGTTGATCGGCATACAGGTTTTGCGAAGTCCAATCTTGATCATGTAAGCGTGAGCCATCGACCACGGTCACCAATGCTCGCATGGCTAAATGCGGATGCCAATGTGGCTCAGTCAATTGCTCCAAAAGTTGTCCCGGATGCCCCAAACCTGTCGGCTCAATAAACAGTCGGTCGGGTTTCACCTCTGACAATAACCGTGACAACGCAATTTGCATCGGCAGTTGGCTGCTACAACATAGACATCCACCCAATAATTCCTTCACCGCAAAGCCCTGATCTTGCGGCAACATCTGTTGATCGACCCCAATTTGCCCAAACTCATTCATCAGTACGGCCCAAGTTTCGCCCGCTGGCTTTTGCTTTAATAACTGCTGTAAAACTGTGGTTTTACCCGCACCTAAAAAGCCAGAAATAATATGAACCGGAATCGCACCGTGGGTAGAAACTAATTTCAAAAGTGAGTCACTCAAATAAATAGCCAATGATTGATGGCCTTTACCATAATGATTTCAAAAAAATGCTGCAAGCCTAGTCTTCATTTCTCCGTCTTCATTTTCCTAAAGCATAGATCAGCCTAGTATCCGAGGCATTGAATGATGATCTGGCTGTTAAACAGCCTATTTATTCCATTTGCATGAATGCATGACATATCTGGTCACATTTTATTGGCAAAGTTAACTCTTATATTTAAAAAAATAGCCATATCGAAAAGAATCCTTACATTTGGATTTTAGTGAAAATTCTGGATTCAGCTTAATTACGACTTCGATGTAATCATCATGTAAACAATGAATGAATCATGAAGTCGATTTGGTCATTTTTTCTTGCAAAGTTAAATGAAGATTCCGATATTTTTTTACATTTAAAACACAGGATGGACGGTTATGTATTCATCCAGTTAACCAGTCTGTTTCACTTTGTTGCTCGCATTGATCACTCGGTTTTCTCAATTTAGCATGAGTTCTCTCCTGATGGACGTGATGATCTTTTCAGGACTTACTAAAATATATAAGGATGCTCAAAATGAAATTAACTCAAATTTTACTTGCTTCTACTCTAGCTGCTGCAGCTGCAACAAGTTTTGCTGCCAGCAAAGATAAACAAGAAGCACCTGAACAAGAAAAAGTAGTGGTTAGCACTCAAGAACAGCCAGCGACTGAAACAACTGCTGCTGAAGGTACTGCTGCTCAACCTGCTTCAGAAGCAAATGCTGAAGGTTCTGCACCAGCTCAACCTGCTCAGTAATAGACGGATAGCGTACTCCACACGCTAAATTCATTTAGTCTGCTGCTCAACATTTATCCCTCATTAATAGAATGTTGTGCTAAATGAATTAAAGTCACCGGATCATTGAAAAATGGTTCGGCTTTTTTATGCTCAAAGCCACTGATTAATAGATTTTAATGATCGATAAATCATTCAAAATGATTGATGATTTTCATATAAATAAATATATATCATTCACTTAAAATAAAACCCTGCAAAAAACACGACAATTCGATTCATCGTTTCGACTTATGCCTAGCTTGTTGAAAGCCTCGGTTTAGAACTTAATAGTGGCATATGTGAAGTGATTGGATGTTTACGCATGAGCAATAAAGCAAATTACACAACGGAAGTTGCCATTCTGGGCGCAGGTCCTGTCGGCTTAACCATTGCAAACTACTTAAGTAAGCAAGGTGTCAAAGTCACTGTGATTGAACAACTGGACAGCCTGATTGACTACCCACGTGCGATTGGTATTGATGATGAATCATTACGTACCATCCAATCATTAGGTTTAGTGGACCAAGTGTTACCGCATACGACACCGAACCACGCGATGCGTTTCTTAACCCCTAAAGGCCGTTGTTTCGCAGACATTCAACCGCTCACTCGTGAATTTGGTTTCTCACGTCGTAATGCCTTTATTCAACCGCAAGTCGATAATGTACTACTACAAGGTTTAAAACAGTACGAAACCACAAATGTTTTATTCTCTCGTCAATTGTCTGATTTTAGCCAGGATGCCAATGGTGTAACGCTAAATATTCAAAATAAAGACGGTGAAGCTGAAAAAATTCAAGCGCAGTATTTGATTGCTTGTGATGGTGGTAACTCAGTGGTACGTCGTACCCTCAACATCGGCTTCGATGGTAAAACTGCACCGAACCAATGGATCGTGATCGACATCAATAATGACCCACTTGCAACGCCACACATTTACCTATGCTGTGACCCTGTGCGTCCTTATGTATCTGCTGCTCTTCCACACGGTATTCGTCGTTTCGAATTTATGGTGATGCCTGGTGAAACTCAAGAAGAATTAAGCAAACCTGAAAACATTGCAAAACTTTTGTCGAAAGTACTTCCAACGACCGATGGTATTGAAGTGATTCGTCAGCGTGTTTATACCCACAATGCCCGTATTGCAGATAAATTCCGTGTAGACCGTATTTTACTTGCAGGTGATGCTGCGCACATCATGCCAGTATGGCAAGGTCAAGGCTATAACAGTGGTATGCGTGATGCGTTCAACCTTGCGTGGAAAGTTGCAATGGTTGTACAAGGCAAAGCTGGCCCAGCGCTTTTAGATACATACCAAGTTGAACGTAAAGATCATGCCAAAGCGATGATTGATCTTTCTGTAATGGCGGGTCATGTCCTTGCGCCACCAAAAAAATGGCAAGGTTTCGTGCGTGATGGTATCGCCTATGCACTCAATTACATCAAACCGATCAAACAATATCTATTGGAAATGCGCTTCAAGCCAATGCCGAAGTACAACGATGGTGCATTGATCAATAACGGTGTTAAAGATTCACCTGTGGGTAAAATGTTCATTCAACCACATGTTCAACTTGAATCTGGTGAAAAAGTCCTACTTGATGAAGTCATCGGTAACGACTTTGCAATCATTGCTTGGGGCGTCGATCCAAAATGGGGTCTGTCAGATGCGACCATGAAAAAATGGCAAAAATTGGGCGTTAAATTTATCCAAGTATTGCCTGCTGTTCAACTTAGCAATGAAAATCGCACCAAGTACGACAATGTGATCACGATTGGTGATATTGGTACCGATATTCGTGGTTGGTTTGGTAAAACCACTGAATCTATTACGATTCTTCGCCCAGACCGTTTTGTTGCAGCGATTGCAATTCCACAAACTTTAGACAGCGTGAGCCAACAATTGTTTGCAAAATTGCATGCTTAATAATCCAAATAGATCTGCAAGAATTAAAAATCACCATGCATAAAGCATGGTGATTTTTTTCTATAATCACTATAAACATCGCATGCTATAATCGTTCAATACATAATTATAAGCTTCGCAAAATGCAAAAAAGATTTCAGAAATTATTCATTTATAGTTTGTTGGGCTTTATTTTTATCTGTTCACTCATTTTCGTAGAGATACATCATTTTCATGCCAATAGTTGGTTAGCTATTTTCGTTTTTTGCCTCTGTTTTCTTATTTCTTTGAATTGCTATTTATTACGCTTAGAAAAAGATGTGAACAAAAACGAAGAATCTAATTTTTTGTCCTTCCATTTATACATTTCATTTTTTTATGCAGTCATTGCCAGCTTTTTTCTCACCACAGTGATTCTTGCTTTATTTGCATTACAAACTCAATATTTTGGTCAAGATAAAAATATCATTCTAAAAGGCCAAGTCTATTCACCCACATTTACACTAGAAAAGAAGCCCTGCCGAACTCGCCTTAAATTTCCCGAAAGTGGTTGGTCTACCTTCGCCTATCTCTGTCTAGATACCAAGAAACACAACTTTTATGGTTATTACAAACTCCATTTGAAAACCAGTTTCGCAGGGGCTGCGGTTCAAGATTATGATTGGATTGATGATCAATTAACATATCAGCAGCATCGTGCCTTAGATATGGACCCACATCAAAAAAGACTGCTTGAAATATATGCCAAACTTGAAAGAGATTTAGGCCCACCTCTATCTGATGATGAAGCCCATGATTTTTTAAATAGAACCAACAATGATTGAGTCTATTTAATTTAGCTCAACATTTGCCATACATTATCTAGGCAACAATTAAAATCGCTTTAGTATCTTATGATTGATATTTAAAACTCTTTCTTTGTAGTTCTCAAAGAAAGAGCTATATGATTAGACATATAGCAACGCCACGTTCAGCCAATAATCAAATAAGCATCCAAGTTAAATCGACTGAAACCAATGCACATCTTTTACCGATTCACGTTGCTGAATCTGCTGAATAAAAGGTTTAAATTCATCTAAATATGGCAATATTTTGAATGAAATTGCATACACCATCCAATAAGCTAAATACAAATCTGCTGCGCTAATTTTATCCCCCAACAGATATGGCTGGGCCTGCGCAAGCCCTGTTTTAATAAAATCTAAAAGTATTTTTTCATTACCAAAACTCAAACTGCCACGTTTTTCATCCATCAACTCTGTGCTAATGCCGACATTTTTCATGTCCATATATTCAGTCAGCGGACCATGACAAAAAAACATCCATTTCAAATATTCACCACGTTTTGGATTATCCAAGGCGGGTGCTAAACCTTTGTCACTGAATTTATCGGCTAAATAACTAAAGATGGCTGCAGTTTCACTGATCACGGCAGTACCATCGACCAAGCAAGGAACTTTGCCCATGGGGTTAATCTTGAGATATGCCGCTTGATGCATCTCTTCATATGGCACTTCAATAATGTCAACTTCTGACTCGATGTCTAATTCTTTTAATAAAGGCAGAATGGTATTACTGCGTGAGCGTGGATTGCTGTAGAGTTTCATTGCTGGGTTCATTGTAGATATCCTTATTTTCATCCTTGTTGTTCTGTCTATTACTATACGCGGCTTTATGTAGAATTATGTTGCGTTCATCCGTGCTTTAAACACTTTCCGATACAATACGCCCGACTAATAATTACGCTAAATTTGAATTTATATTTAAAGCAAAAAGTATTTACTCCGACTTTCTGATAATCAAACAATTGAGCTCTACATCGATGAAAAATAAATATTTAATTGCCATGTTTACGGTGATTTTAATTTCAGGCTGTTCCAAGAAAACCGAAGAAATGGCAACTGAAGCCAGCGCAGATGCACAACCTGCTCAAGTCAGTACACAGCAAGATCAAGCAGCGGAAAGCACTTCCAATGAGCCGTCTACCACGCCTGCAACAACACAAAAACCTGAAACTATTTTAAATGAGCAGGTCAACCCAGCCGAAGCCTCACGTAAAATGGTACGAGAAGCCAATGTCAGTTTTGAGTCGAAAGATGTCGTTAAAACGGCCTTAGAAATTGAAAAACTGACGCTAAGTTTAGGCGGCTTTATTGAACAGAAAAATATCGACTTTATGGTGCAAGAGAGTCAATCCTACCCGATTGCTGACGGCAAAATTAAAATCTTCGAAAAAGTAAATCCGCAAGCGGAAATGATCATTCGTGTGCCAAGTGAAAAAGCTGCACATTTCGTCAATCAACTGTTGCCGCTTATGCATTTTTTGAACCGTCAGCAATATTCGGCAAAACGCTATGAGCTAAAACTACTCGAAGAAAAAATGTCACAAACACAGGTCGTGCCCGTCCATGTTGCAACTGCGCAAGTCAATGAAATCTCACGACTGACCCGCTTAGAAGTTCAAGATCGTGTCCGCTATAGCACGATTGTGATTGGATTTATTCAACCTGCCACTGTCCGTGAACATATCGATATTAACCTTGATGCTGTAGCGCAATTAAATGGCGATAGTTTCTGGCAAAGAGCATGGTACGGTATACAAAAAGGGTGGCAATTTGTGTTGAGCCTGTTGGTTGTTCTCATTACGATTTGGCCACTCTATCTGATTATACTCATCGGTTTGATTGCCTACCGCGTGATGAAACCCTATTTACAAAAATGGTTTAAATAAATCAGAGTGACAAAGGCTATGTATCATTGAGTCTTTGATTAAAAATACGATAAATAAAAAAATCCCGAAGCGCTTAATTCAGGATTTTTTTATTTAAATCTTAGGGCAATATGTAAAAGCTTAGAAAAAGCCCATATAGAACTGCTCTTTTAAGACTTTTAAAATCAATTCGATTGCATCATTTTTACGATCTTTTCGATAGCTCGCATACAAACCAATGGTCGGCAAAGGTTCAACCGTACTTTTAACCAATATTTTATCACCGAGCAATGGAATGACATAAGACGGTACCAAACTCCACCCCACTCCCATACCGACCAAATTGACATTTAACAAAATATTGGTCGAATGCTGTACCAAGTTCACATTCAGTTTATTTTGCTTAAAGAAATCTTGAATAATTCGGTATAGCTCAGGTGATGAGTGTTCATCGCTAATAATAAAATCCTGATTATTCATGTTTTTAATGCTGATATGCCGCTGTTCTGCAACAGGCGAATTTTTCGGTACAATCAACGCCAAAGGCTCAGTAAAAATCTGAACAGATTCTATATCAGGGCTTTCTTCGACATAACGAGTAAAGGCAATATCAATCTCCCCTTTACGTACTGCACTGATCTGATCGACATCCATTAAGCTATGAAAATGAATTTTTAACTCAGGAAACTGAGCACGAATATTTGGCATGATATATGGAAAGACTTTCATTTCAGCCACAGGAACAAAGCCGATATTCAGTTGTTCTTTACTGAGCTTCGCAATTTGACGCGCATCAATCATAGCTTTTTCTGCATGTTCTAAACTCAAACGCGCTTCTTTTAAAAAGGCCTGACCTTCTGCAGTCAACTCAACTTTTCGGTTGGTTCGCATCAATAATTGCACCCCAACTTCCTGTTCTAAGTCTTTAATTTGCTGACTTAAAGAAGGTTGCACAGTACACATTCGCTGCGCAGCCTTGGTAAAATTTAGCTCTTCGGCAACCGCAACAAAATATCGTAGATGTCGTAATTCCATTATTCAGCTCCTAAAGCACTGCGTTTAAATTGGTTTGCCACGAATAAACGATACATCCACAAAGTGAACAGCACCATCACCGCACAAAATAAATAGGTTGCCTGAAATCCAAAGTATGCAATCAGCACACCCATAATGACCGAACCGACAGCAAGGCCAATATCAAACAAGGCAAAAAAGGTGGATATCGCATGTCCCATTCGGGCTTTTTCTACCGTTTGAATCGCGACCGTTTGCAGGCATGGGAAAACTGAACCGTAGCCGATGCCCATAAAAACGGCCGATATCCAAAGCACCCATTGATTCGTGAGAAAACTCACAATCACCAAACCAATGGCAAAGCAAATAAAGGATGGATAGATGACTGCACTCGGGCCTTTGCGATCATAGACTTTGCCAACCCAAGGACGGACGACCAACATCGACACAGCAAAGACAATAAAAAAGATACTGGTATAAGCGAGTAAATGCTTCAACTCTGCATAAGCGGTGATAAAGCTCATCACACTTGAATATGCAAACGCAGTGAGTAGCGCCACAAAACTGATGGCAAGTACCCGTGTTTCGATCACATCACGCCATTGGATGGCAGCGGATTTGCTCGCTTGATCACTTGATTTAAGCTGTACGTGTTCTTGTATTTGAACTAACCACGTAAAAACATAGCCCACTGCAACCAAGAAGGCTAATACTGCAAATAAGGTACTAAAACTGCTGAATTGAATCATGCTCAGCGCTAAAAATGGCCCGATCACCACGCCTAAGTTGGTCGACATGACAAAGTAACCCATGCCTTCGCCTTTTCGGTGATCTGGGATGTAATCATTTACGATGGGAACATTGACCGTGGTTAATATACTGAACCAAAAACCATGTAAAAAACGAATGACCAACAACGACCACATGCTGTCAATCCACAAATAACTCAGCGCAAAAACAACAAAAATAAAGCCTGAAATACGTAGAGAATTGGCTTTACCAAAACGCTCAATGATCATGCCGGAAAAGGGGCGAATCGCAATGGATGACACCAAAAACAGCGTCAAAGCCATACCCGCTTGCTGAATCGAACCACCCAATTCTTTCATAATATAAATGGGTAATATGGTCAGCAGCGCAAAGTAATAGCTAAATAAAAACAAGTTATTACACAGACAAAAAACAAAAGACTTGTTCCATAACGATGCCTGATGTTGAGTAGTCATGAGGTCATTGCCTCGCTGCTACGCGTGGCTTGGTGCTCCGTAAAAATCGGGTTTAGCGCCAACTGCACCAGTCGCTTGATATAGTCTTCATCTGGCTGGGTATTAAAGAAAATGATCTGATAATGAATCGGGCCATACAACATATCCAACATGAGTTCGAAAGGATAATCCGCGCGAATTTCGCCTCGTTGAATGGCCAATTGGATCAGCTCACGTGTCGCTTCTCGTCGAGGTAACAAATACTGTTTAAAAAACTCACCTGCTGCTTCACGATGCTCTGCCAAAACCACGAGCAATGCTCGACCCACGTGCTGATTTAAAGCCCGTGATAATTTGAGCAATTGTTGATTGAGATTGAACTCTAAACTTTGTGATAAATCGAGTTCAAACACCGAGGCGGTGTGCGCTTTAAAAGCATCGAAAACCAGATCGGACTTATGCTTCCACCAACGGTAAATCGTCGATTTTCCAACGCCTGCGCGAGCGGCAATATCTTCAATGGTCATGCTTCGATAATCACTTTCCGCCAAAGCATCTGTGACCGCTTGTAAGATACATTGCTTACGCCGAGAAGTTTTTTCAGTTTCACTCATAATTTAAAAACGAAACGCTACGTATCGTTTTATATTAAACAGTATTGGACTGAATGACTATCATTAACTGAGCTGTGAAGAATAAACTTTAGTCGCACACTCGGAATTCAAATCCCAACTGCACTCTCCAGACGAATTTCAGAATAAAAAAAAGATCGCTTAAGCGATCTTTTCAAATATTCAGCCACCAAAGCGATTAGCTTTGTGTCGACTTTTTATAAATACTGCAAGAAGGATGATGATTTTCCTGTAAACGCGCCACTTTACGATGTTCCGCAGCTTCGAAGCGACAACGTTTCCAGTCATTATCTAGATTTAATGCCGGAATTTGTTTTGGTTTACCTTGATCATCAACAGCGACCATTGTGAAATAGCAACTATTGGTATGACGCACTGTACGTTTTTGAATGTTCTGCGCTTCAACACGAATACCAATTTCCATAGAAGTACGACCTACATGGTTCACACTTGCAAGGAAAGTCACTAACTCACCCACGTGAATTGGTTCTTTAAAATTTACTTTATCGACTGATAGTGTCACCACGTAGCTACCAGAATAGCGACTTGCACAAGCATACGCGACTTGGTCTAACAATTTTAGAATCGTTCCACCATGCACATTACCCGAAAAATTCGCCATGTCAGGAGTCATTAAAACTGACATCGATAATTCTGACTGGTCGTCTAGTGCATTCGCAATTTGATCTAATGGGGACATCTTGTTTCTCTAGACTCGTGATATAACAATGATTAATGTGATTATTATATAGATTTTAATCAAAATTAAATGTTCAAATCGGCAAAAAAACCATCATTATTATTTATAGTGATCATACCATCATTCAGTAAAATATATATTGATAACGATATACACCCGATAAACAAGTAGTTATCGCGCTATCTATCAATTTTTTAATCCAAGCTATGCTGTGTTTTATATTTAAAACATATTCATTAAAACGCGTTGCTCCATCGATTCAACATAGCACGGCATTAAACTTAATCTTCTAAGACTTTTAACATCTCGAAAGATACGTTGTCATAGCTAGTTTTTTGTCCACCATCATTGGTACTTTCTAGCGTGTAGGAATTATCTACATGCACATGAGTGACAATAAACACGCTCTCTTCCATCATCGCAAGCTTTACTTTTTGTCCTACATCAAGCGTTTTCATCTACAGCCACCTTTAAAATATTTATTGGTTTTAAGTATTAATAACCTGATGATATTCTAAACACTTAAACAGTATTGGTAAACGTAAGCACATGAATAAAAACGCTAATATAGGTATATACTCTTAAAATCTACGTAAAACCAATTAATATGATTTTCTTAATTAATTTCAAATAATTAACTGTATATTTTCTTATTATTACGATTTTTATATTTGGCAAATCTTTTGATTAAGACCTAAAACCAATCAACATCCAATATATTAATGATTACTAGATACTATTGAGCATGGGAAGAGCTGAGAGCAAAAATTAAAATGCTTAGCTGAAATAAAAATGCACCCTGCTAGGTGAACAGGATGCATGTCAATTTACGGATCGTACCAACCTAGTCTTTGGCTGCTAAATAAGGAATATGATGTCCCTTGCTATATTGATGTTCAGCATAAACCCGAGAAATCTCTCCAAGTTTTTCTAAGGTTGCCTCTTCACCTGCAAGCATCGTCGCTTCACGACCTTTTACATCAAATATATGTGCTTTTTCACGTAAATCAGGTTGAATCACAATGTCTGCTCGCTTGAGTTCTTCTTGAGCTAAACGATTTTGCATAATATTGATATTTTGGTTAAACAAGCCCCAAACATTCGACGTTTCGGTATGAATCGGTCGTGCCAAAATATCCACCGCAATAATAATATCCGCCCCTAAATCGCGTGCAACGTCCACAGGAACAGGGCTGACCAAGCCACCATCGACATATTCTGTGTCTTCAATAATCGTTGGAATAAACATGCTCGGAATCGACACCGAAGCACGAACAGCCTGCCCCGTATTGCCATAGTTGAACACGACTTTTTTGCCATCCTTTAACTCGGTTGCCACAACATACATTGGGGTTTTTAGCAACTCTAAAGGCACGTCATCAACTTGCTCATTGATATAATCTTCAACTTTTTTACCGTCAAAAAAGCCTTTTTTGTCCAAACGTATTTCTCGAACATCATTGGCTTTCATATTCAAAGCGATATCTCTTAACTCATTGGCACTTTTACCTGATGCATAGATTGAACCCACAATACTGCCCGCACTGGTTCCGACAATAAAATCAGGGTGTATTCCCTGCTGTTCAAGTATCTGAATGGCGCCAATGTGCGCATAACCACGTGCCCCACCACTCCCTAAAACCAAAGCAACAATCGGACGCTTTTCCTGCTTTTTCACTTTTTTAAAGTCAATGCGGTTATTCGCCACTTGAGCAGGTGCTGCGGTATAAGTCCGAATTTGTGAGGTTGTTTCAGCGCTGACCGTTTTTGAGCCCACACTTTGACAACCTACAAGGCTGATTGCGAATGCAGTCATCAAAACAGTTATGCTTTTCATTGAGAGATATTCCAAATGCAACTCGAGATTTGAAGAGAAAAAGTAGTCTAATCAGTCCACATTCACGTCACTGTTATTATTCGTTAATGCCTCTGACCGATGCACATTATATTGACATACAACCTAGAAAGTCATTGGCTGTCAAAATTTCAGTGTCTAGCAGAATTTCCACCTCAAGATCCAAAACATTGTCTAGCAAAAAAAGCCCCGACAACGGAGCTTTTTAAAGTTAATTTTTGACTTTACCAAATATCGGAATTAACACGATCCTTATATTTTGGATGTTCATCCATTTTAAACACGGGCTCTTTTACACCACGTTTTAACTGTGAGGTGTAGTCTTTCATCAACATCAATAAAAATGGAGTCAGCAATAAAATTGCAAAGAGGTTAATACTCGCCATCACGCCCATGAAGAGATCCGCTAAGTTCCAAATCAGAGGCACACTCATGATTGAACCAAAGTACACCATCATCAGGACGAATACACGGAATACAAACATGACCTTAGGATTGTTATTGATAAACTGCACATTACCTTCAGCATAAGCATAGTTACCGATTACTGAAGAATAAGCGAATAAGAACAAGATAATAGCAAGGAAGTCATCTCCCCATGCGCCAATCTGGCTTTCAAGCGCCATTTGCGTCAAAGCAACGCCTTCAAAGCCTGCATTTTCATACAAGCCAGATGCCAAAATAATGATCGCCGTACAGGTACACACGACAAATGTATCGACAAAGACACCGAGCATCTGAACTAGGCCTTGATTGACAGGGTGTTTAACATCTGATGCTGCCGCAGCATTGGGTGCAGAGCCCATACCCGCTTCATTCGAGAATAAACCACGTTTAATCCCCTGCATCATTGCCATAGAAACCATGGCACCGAAAAAACCACCTGCCGCAGCATCAAATTCAAAGGCTTTACTGAAAATTAACTGGAAAATATCTGGGAGCATCGCAAAGTTAGCAAATGCAACATAGAAAGCAACTGCGAGATAAAGCAACGCCATAAAGGGTACAAATCTTTCTGCAACTTTGGCGATTCGTTTAATCCCGCCAAAAATAATCAGCGCAGTAATGAACACCAAGAACAAGCCCACCCAAGAGATTTCGAAACCGAAACCACCTAAGTCTAAAATGATATTGGCTTTATCCCAGCCCCACGCATGTGAGGTCGCACCTGTAATCGCATTGGCTTGCACCGCATTAAAGACAAAACCGTAAGTTGAAATCAGCGCGATGGCAAAAACCACACCCAACCACTTTTGCTTCAAGCCTTGCGTGATGTAGTACGCTGGACCACCACGAAATTGCTGATTTTGCGTATCACGCACTTTGAAGAGCTGTGCAAGTGAAGATTCCACAAATGCTGAACTCATCCCTAAAAATGCCGTCATCCACATCCAAAACACCGCACCCGGCCCACCAATCGCAATTGCAATTGCAACACCGGCCACATTACCCACACCGACACGACTTGCTAGACCAGTTACAAAAGCTTGGAATGGTGTAATCCCATGTTCATCATCACCTTCTTTACGGCTAGATTTCATCACTTGAATACTATGAAAAAATAGACGAATCTGAACTGCGCCAGTGATTAAGGTATAGAAAATACCAACAGCCACTAAAAATACGACTAAGAAATCCCAAAGTGGATCATTAAAAACTTTGACCCAGCCCATGAGAGTTGCATTTAATTGTTCATCCATAATCAATACCTAAAATGCGAATACAAAAACAAAGGCTCTAAATTAGAGCCTTTGTAGAATTAAGCGAAAAATTTGAGAATTAATTGAATAACCGTCGCATTAATTAAGTCAACAAAGAATGCACCACATAGCGGCACAATTAAGAATGCCTTATGTGAAGGGCCATACATATTGGTAATGGCTTGCATATTTGCCACAGCCGTCGGGGTTGCACCCATACCAAAACCACAGTGACCTGCTGATAAAACAGCAGCATCGTAGTTTTTACCCATGACACGGAAAGTCACAAAAGCAGCATACAAAGCCATCGTCAGCGTTTGTGCACCCAAAATGACTACAAGTGGGCCAGCGAGATCGGACAATTGCCATAACTTTAATGACAACAATGCCATCGCCAAATACAAAGATAGAGATGCATTACCAAATACATCGATAGCGCGGTCAAAAATTTGTACACGGAAAATACCCTCCAGTACATTTCGCAAAATTACACCACCAGCCAGTGCCCAAACAAATGTCGGTAATTCAAATACAGTACCTTTACTAAAATCGGTCATGAAGTCCGCAAATGCTAAACACCCTGCAAATAAACCTAATGTGGTAATCGCATTATCTGCTGTAATGAGACGAACTCGATGCGGATATTCAAACGGCACATATTCTGTTGAATTAATATCTGCTAGAGGAGTGTTATCACTTTTTTCAATTTGTTCATGAGTACGAGGCGTTGCAAGTTGATAGCGGTTAATTAATAGCTTAGCCAGTGGACCACCGATAATACCGCCAATAATCAAACCAAATGTCGCACTTGCCATACCTAAGGCTAATGCACCTTGAATGCCATGTTGAACTTCTAAAATTTCACCCCATGCGCCTGCAGTACCATGACCACCGGTAAGGGTAATAGAACCTGCAATCAAACCAATAAGAGGGTCAATACCTAGCACCGTCGCAAGACTGATACCTACGAGGTTCTGCACCATGATGAATGAAGCAACAGCGACGATAAAGATGACCAAGCCGATTCCGCCCTCTTTTAATTTGGCAAAGTTTGCACTTAAGCCAATAGAAGCGAAGAAAATCAGCATGAAACTCGTTTGTAATTCACTACTCGTTGTAATGCTATAGCCCCAAAGACTGTGTACCACCAAAGAAATAATCGCGGCAACTAAACCACCGGCAACAGGCTCTGGAATGTTGTATCGACCTAAAAATCCAATACGATTAACAAGAAATCGTCCCAACAAAAGCACAATTACCGCTGCGATTAAGGTATAAAATGCGTTAAAGCTAAATTCCATAATAATTTGTCCAAAATGGTTAGAATATTTATTAGTCCAATTAATAGAAATTAGTAGCGTTTATTAATTAAAATACAATTCCAATTTGTAAATTTAACCAATAAATCAGGCTACCAGCTATTCATTGCCAATCATAAATATTCATCATCTGATTCAAATATGTACGCCTGAGTTAAAAGAAGTGAAAACTCAATTCGACAAAACAAATCCATAAAAGCAGTTCATGCTTACTAAACCAACACTTACTACAATATTCACATCATAGATGAAATACATAAAATCAAATGCTGATTAGAAAAGTCGCACATTATGCGTGGAGAACAGAGAAATTTCATTAATTTTAATTACAAAAAGTTTTATTTGCTATAATTTAAAGTTATATCTATTTGTTTTTACTAAAATGTATTCGCATTTTTTATCTATATAAAATATTAAAGATTTGAACATAATGCATTATAGGACGTGGTTCAACGCCTGCCTTAACCAGTACGACATCATGACTCAGGCGATTTAGTGAATCCATCTACTTAGTACTGTGAGTTCATTTGCGTTGAAACATCCACCTTTTAAACAAAAAAAGCCTGAACTGAGTCAGACTTTTTTGATCGATTCTTTTCGATGATTTAGCTTAGAAGCTATATTTAGCCATTAAGCCAACGCGGTTATCTTTATATGTTTTCCCTGTAAACGCTTCACGTTTACCATTCACATATTCAACACCTAAATCAATTGGTTTCACTGGTGTATAAATCACATTTAACCAAGCTTGCTGTACTTCTTTGTTTGCAGAGTTATTTCCAACATCTTTAAATGCTTTTGCATAATCTGTATCTTCATCAGCAAATAATGCACCATAAGCTAAAGTTGAACGCAACTTTTCATTAAACTTATAGGTTGCACCGATTTGTACTGCGGTAAATTTATTCTGCTCAATATCCCCATTAGCATCAACAACATATGCGGTATTTGAGCCATATAAATAGTTGCTGTTCCCTTCTACATAAGATACATCACCATTAATTTTTAGCTGTTTCGTCACATCAAACGTTGTACCAGCTGCCAAACCCCACCCTAATTCATCATCATTACCGCCTTGAACTTTATGATGTTCCACAAGCGCACGTGCAGATGCATTCCCCTTACCATCCGCATAACCTTGAGTCAGTTTAGCTGTTAAAGCTGGAAGACTATATTTTACTAAAGAGTCAGTAACAGAATCATCCGTAATCCCTTTAGATGCTTTACTGTCGCCTTCTTCTGCAGCAACAAATAATTGTGTTTGCGGTGCAAGTTTTACGTTGTAACGCACTTGTGGCAAACGAGTTGTACCACCACCCACGTTAGTAGCAAAATCAATCATTTCTGGTGCATGGCTAGACAAGAAGTTTGATGTGGTCTGACCAAATAACCAGTTGTTAAAGGTTAAATAACCATGACGTAGACGAATAGTTTCGCCACTTCCATTGAAATCGACCTCGATTTTACCGCCCACTTTATCATCACCACCGACCGGTGCTGTAAAATCTAAACCAAAACGTGTGGTTTTTGCTGTCGCACGTAATTTATCTTTTGTATTTCCATCTGTAGACGCAATTTTGTTGAAGTCATCATCAGCACCTTCAATGATGTAGTTCGCATCACCACGAACAAAACCGTAAAGGCTTACATCTGCACCTGTTTTAGATTTTAAGCTTGCAGCTGGAGTAGCTGGTTGCGGTGGTGGTGCAACAGGACGCGCTTTAACTTGCTGAATCTCTGTTTGTTGCTGTTGTTGAACTTGCTGCTGCGCTTTAATCAAACTTTTCAGTTCTGCAACTTCTGCACGTAATTGTTCAATTTCAGAAGTATTGCTGCCTGCATGAGTCATTGAGACCGTTGCCAAACTCATGGCAACAACAAGGGTTTTCATTGGGTGGAATACAGTTTGAGTTTTCATCCTAAGCTCTCTATTGTCCTGTCATTGTTGTATGCCCTAACTCTGGGCGCTTTGTTATTCGCCTATTTGAGCGGACAAATTTCAAGCTGCCTATCTGTGCTTTAGTCGCATTAAAGCCCCAACTTGCAGCTCCCAAGAACGAAATACTTGAAAGCAAAAAGCAAAAACGCTGAATCCATCACTGAAAATAGACTGAAATATTTAGTTAAAATTCAGACTTAGCCGATTCAGATGGCAAAAAAGCCCAACACTCATACCTTAAAGGTAAAAATTCATACCTTATAGGTATGTCATAAAAACGATAAAATCCGACATATTGCCGATAGAGACATTCAATATGGATTTATCTAGCATAAAGCACTGTGTTTAATGCAAATAATACTTATTTATCAGTTGCTCTATTTCATTAGAGTTAGACAACAGTGATCCACAGTTTCACTGCTTATTTCCAAGTTAGTGATTGTTTATATAAGTTCCAAGGAAATAGATACTGACCTCACAATGGGAAAATAGCGCCCCTATTCATAGTTATAGATTTTGAACATTTATCATGAGTGACGCGCATGTTTCATAAAAAATACCCGCAAATTGATGACTGACGTTTAAGTCAAACCAGCTAAACGTCTTCACCCTCATTCAGTTCACCCCATGGATGAAGCTTTTAAACTACGCATGGTGAACATTGCAATAACCACAAACAGCAACATAATCAGGGCCATATTGATGAGCGCTGACCATACTAAAAAGTTCAAAAACACTCCAGCCATTAGACCACAGGCAAATTGCATACTTCCCATAATGGCACTGGCTGTGCCAGCTCGTGAGCCTTGTTCAGACATCGCCAATGCCATGGCATTTGGCCCAGTGAAGCCGATTGAAGCAACACATAAGAACATGCCAAACATTACAACAATGATAGAGGAAAGATTAAATAATCCTGCCGCCAATAAGATCAGCACACCACACAATTGGAGTGCATTACCCAATTGCAAACGATGGCGAACATCCAGTCGATTTGCAAGTTTCTTATTGAGGGTTGAAAACACCATAATCCCTAAAGCATTCGCCCCAAATACATAAGCAAATTGCTGTTGGCTCAGACCATAACCATCCATTAAAATGGCAGATGAGCCACTGATATAGCAAAATAAAATTGCGCCAGAAAAACAGCCTGTGAGCATCGGTTTACGGAAAGTTTCGTCCTGTAAAATCGCACCATATAAACCTAAGACTTGTTTCAAACTTAATTTTAAGCGTCGCTCAACAGGCAGGGTTTCTTGAAAGAAAAAATGTACGCAGAAAAGACAAAAAATACCGACAAGTACCAATACCGCAAATATGTATTGCCATTCAAACACCTGTAATACCCATGCGCCTAAAGTAGGTGCAATGATCGGTGCAATTGTTGTCACGATCATCATACTGGCAAAGGCTTGAGCAGAAGCTTGCATACTTAAGCGATCACGAATTGCTGCACGGGCAATCACCACACCAACACAGCCACCCAAGGCTTGCAAAACGCGAGCCGCGATCAAGCTCCATTCACTTTTGGCAAAGACACACAGAAAACTGGCACAAATATATAAAACCAAACCGAAATATAGCGGTGTTTTACGCCCAATGCGGTCGCTGACCGGCCCGTAAATTAACTGTCCAATCGCCAAACCCAAGAAATACGCTGGAAGACTATTGGCCACTTGTTGCGTTGTCACACCAAAATCGTCGGCCATTTGAGGTAAAGCCGGCAAATACATATCGATTGAAAGTGGCCCCAAAGCAGTGAGCAACGCCAATAAGACAATCCAGCGTTGAGAAAATTCCTTTTGTGATTCGGCGCTTTTCATAAGAATAATTCATTTATCGCAAGCAAGTTTTGCAGACAAGTTTACACTGCACATAGTATTATTTCTTGGCTTCAATGTGAAAATTCACACGATACACATTGCTTACTGCCCCATCGCTTTAGCAAAGGAAAAATTTTGAACGCCTGGCTCGCACGACTGAAACAAGCAACCTATAACACGACCTTTATGTATAACTTGCGCATGGTCATTGCCTTCGCAGGAACAGCCTTTGTCCCATATTTTTTAGATCAGCAATTGATGACCATTCCCCTCACCTTGGGTGTGGTTGCCGCAGGTCTAAGTGATATCGACGACCGCTTTTCAGTCCGTGTGCTCAATCAAATTTATACCTATATCGGGTTCTTTGTTACTGCGGTATCCATTTATCTGTTGTTCCCGCATCCGATCTTATTTGCATTGGGCCTGATTGTGTCTTGTATCGGTTGGATTCTTTTGGGTTCATTGGGTCGTCGCTATGCCACCATTTCTTATGGCTGTTTGGTGATCTCCGTGTATTCCATGCTTGGGGTCGAACTTTTTGAAAATTGGTATACACAAGCAGGTTTATTGGTCATCGGTGCGATGTGGTACGGACTGCTTTCGACTTTGAGCTTTCTACTATTTCCAGTGCGTCAAGTTCAGGACAAATTGGCGCAAAGCTATTCGTCCCTTGGTGACTTCTTATTTGCAAAATCTAACTTGTTCGATGTCGATATGACGCCGGAAAGTTATCAGCAAAGTTTGATTGAGCTATCGCTAGAAAATGGCAAATTAATTGGCATTTTCAACGATATGAAAACAGCCTTATTAACGCGTTTAAAAGGCGACCGTGGACAAAAAGATACGCGTCGTAGCCTGCAATATTATTTTGTCGCGCAAGACATTCATGAACGTGCCGATTCCGCGCATATTGATTATCAAAAATTGACCCGTATTTTTGAACATAGTGATATTTTATTTCGCTTTCAACGTGTGCTTTCAATTCAAGGAAAAGCCTGTAAAGATTTGAGTATCAGTATCTTACAGCGAAAGCCATATCATCATAATCAACGTTTTAAACATGCGTTCCATAATCTAAAACTGTCACTCGAAAAGCTGCGTGAGGAGCAAAAATACGATGAAGTTTGGATCAATTCTTTATTTGCTTTGTACCAGAACCTAAAAGGCATCGATGCGCAATTACGCAACGTCGAAACCGAGCGTTATATTGACCAACAAGCCCTGATTGAAAATCGTTTAAAAGATGATGATTTAAAAGGTTGGGACGACATCGTCATTCGATTCAAACAACATTTGAGCCCTGAGTCGGTGCTGTTCCGTCATGCTGTGCGTTTATCGACCGTGTTATTTATTGGTTATATTTTTGTCCAAGTGACCAATATCAGTTATGGCTATTGGATTTTATTGACTGCCCTGTTTGTCAGCCAGCCGAACTTTAACGCCACCAAGCGCCGCCTCTATTTACGTATCATTGGCACCTTGATCGGGATTATTTTAGGTTATGCAATTTTATATTTTGTCCCTTCTGTCGAAGGTCAGTTATTACTGCTCATTTTAAGTGGCGTGCTGTTTTTTGAATTACGTAGTAAGCAATATGCACAAGCCACTGCATTTATTACCATTTTGGCGCTGATCAACTTTAACTTAGATGGAATGGGTTTTGCTGCAGCTATGCCGCGTATGATTGATACACTGATTGGTTGTGCCTTGGCATGGTTTGGTGTGAGTTTCATTTTCCCAGACTGGAAATTCCGTCGCCTGCCTCGAACCATCAGCCGTTCGATTCAAGCCCAGTGTGATTATTTGGCCGAAGTGGTTGAACAATATAAATCTGGTCGTAATAACGGGTTGAATTATCGTGTGGTCCGTCGTGCAGCCCATAATACCGATGCAGAAGTGGCTTCACTGATTTCCACTTTAGCCACCGAACCCGATACCGATCCGACTCAAAAAGCTTTGGCCTTTGAGTTTTTGTGTCTCAATCATACCTTTATTAGTTATATCGCAGCCTTAGGTGCGCATCGTGAAAAAATTCAAGACCAACAGGTCTTAACCTTATTGGATAAAGCCACAGATGACATTCAAGGTGCATTACTACGTGACGAAGTACCTGACTTAACGGCACAAAATATGTTGCAAGAAATCCGTCAGCGTTTGTCACAAAATAGTGAGGAAGATCAGAAATCCTTGATCGTGCTACAACAGCTTTCCTTGATGTTTAATGTGTTGAACCAATTTAGCCAATTGAAACAAAATCTAAGTCATGAGCATGATCAGGCATCGACTGAACTGGCTTCGCTATAATTTGGATGATTTTGGAACAATATACTCACTGAATTGGTATAAATAATGCTAAACTTTTTACAGTTTTAAATCTGTTACTTTCACTATGACCGCAAAAAATTTATATGCCTACACGCTAGAGCCAGTGGCTTATGAAATTTCTGAAGAAGAACAACGTTATGCTCAACTTGTTCTGTCTCGCAGTAACTTCAAAATTGGCAAAAAAGCATGGCTAATTATGGGTGCAATTCTTGCACTGGCACTCTTGGGCCTTATCTTTATTAAGAACTATTCAACAGTATTTTGCTGGGTAGCTATTGTCTGTGTTGTGATTTACTTCCTTGTGCGTAAATTCGGTATCGAGTGGTATGCGAAACGCAAACTGAACGAAGTCCCTGTACAAGAAATTAAAGGCATTCGTATGGGTGTTCAGCCGCATGGGATCTCAATGCAGCAACGTATGGGCGCAAACATGGGTACGATGACTGTCGGTTGGAAAGACATTCATGAATGGTATGACACCAAAGACTTCATCCTTTTAAACTTTAAAGTGAAGGGTCAAGACGGTGCATACATCTTGCCTAAACGTATGGATAGCAAGAAGTTTCCATTTTCGACCATTCGTAAACATTTAAATGAAACTGTAGGCCCTGCTAAACCAATTTAAGCCTAACAGACATTTGTTTATAAAAAGCCTCCTCTCTTTGGAGGTTTTTTTATGTGTTTAATTTTTGATTAATTATTGATAATTACAATAATGAGAATGAATATTACTTACTTTTTCCACATTCTCTACTACATCATCGTTTATAATTTGTCGCAATTCAGCAACCTTTTATCAATATTAAATTCATCATGTTTAAGAAAACCCTTTTCCAGATTCACTGGTTCTTGGGGATTAGTGCCGGCTTAATACTCTCGCTCATGGGGGTTACAGGTGCCATTTATTCCTATGAACAGCAAATACTTAAAGCAATCAATCAGGACAGTTATGTGGTTCAGGCTCAACAGCAGCCTAAACTAACCCCTGCTGAGCTTTATCAGCACTTTAGTCAGTCTGATCCTGACATGAAAATTAATAGCATCTCTATTGCCTCAGATGCTACCGCCTCAAGTACCGTGAATATTGTCAAAGAAGGTGCTCGTCGTGGCTATAACATGATGGTTAACCCCTATACAGCCGAAGTTTTACCTGAAATCAAAGGTCAAAAGTTCTTCCAGTTTGTACAGCAGCTACACCGTAATTTAACTGTTGGCCCTGTTGGTAAACAAATTACCGGCGCATGTACACTGATGCTGATTTATTTTGTATTGAGTGGTTTGTATCTACGTTGGCCAAAAAGACATTCTGTAAAACAATGGCTTGCAGTTAAACCAAAGCTCAAAGGACGTAATTTCCTATGGGATTTACATGCAGTCGTCGGCACATGGGTGATTGTTTTTTATCTCATTTTGGCATGTACAGGTTTGTATTGGTCTTATGACTGGTGGCGTAATGGCATGTTTAAGGTCATGGGCGTTGAACGTCCACAGCCGCAATTACAAGAAGGTCCAAAACCGAATGGGCAACCTGCTGAACAGGCGGGTGAAAAGCAAAGTGGTGAAAAACAAGCCACTGAAGCAGGACAAGCTCGAGGTGAACACCAAGCACGTTCCGAAAGAAATCCTGCAACGTCAGGCCAATCTGAACACGGCGCTCAAGAAAATAAATATGGTGCTGAAGGTCGCGGAGAAAAACGTGGTCTAAAACCTGAACAAGTGAATATTGCCCTAACGCAAAGTTGGAACGGCTTTAATCAAAATATTGGTCGTGAATACTCAAGTGTCACTTTTAATATTCCGAAAAAAGCCAATGGTGAATTAGAAATTAACTTTGTGGATGCCGTCCCTCAACATGAGCGTGCGCGCAACAAAGCGACTTATAACTACCAAACGGCTGCACTCACCGATATCGAGTTATACGAAGATAAAAAGCTAAATGAAAAAATCATGACCAGCATGTTGCCTGTACATCGCGGTAGTTTCTTCGGACCGATTTATCAGTTCTTTGTGGTTATTGCATCCCTCATGATGCCGCTGTTCTTTGTCACAGGATGGATGCTCTATCTCAAACGTCGTAAACAGAAAAAACTGACACAGCAAGCCCGTCAAAGCTTAGCACCAGTTACCATCGACCCAAATGCACAGCCTTGGTTAATTTGCTATGCATCACAAACAGGTCAGTCTGAACAATTGGCATGGCGTACAGCAACAAGCTTACAAGAGGCTCGTCAGCCTGTAACAGTGAAAGCTGTTCAGCAACTTTCAGCAGATGACTTAACGCAAGCCGCTCAGGTTTTATTTGTTGCAAGTACCTATGGCACTGGCGAAGCACCTGACCTTGCTTCAAGCTTTGAACGTAAACTGATGACACAAAGCCTCGATTTGAGTCATGTTCAGTTTGCCGTATTAGCTTTAGGTTCTGAAGAATATCCGGATACTTTCTGTAGCTTTGGTCATGCGATTCATCGTTGGATGCAGAGTAATGCTGCGAAGCACCTGTTTGACACAATTGAAGTCAATAATGGCGACACCCAAGCCATTCAAGCATGGAATAGCGCTTTAGCCAAAGCGACTAAACTTGAACTTCAGCACATGCAAATTGAAAAAACTTTTGATGCATGGACATTGACCAAACGTGATCTGCTCAACCCGAACAGTTTAGGTGCACCTGCATTTAATATTGAGTTAAAACCGCAACATGAAGCCAACTGGCAAGCGGGTGATATTGCAGAGATTCAGCCGGGTAATAGTGCTGAACGTATTGCAAACTTCATGCAAAAGTACCAAATTCAAAGTCAGCAAGTGGTTGATTCTACTCAGCAACGCATTGAAGATGCATTATGGGATCGTAACCTAAATACGGATGTTGAACCATTTGCCAATCTTGATCATTTGCTCGAACAGCTTCCACCGCTTCCAACTCGCGAATACTCCATTGCCAGTATTCCAAGTCAGCAAGTATTACGCTTAGTGGTACGTCAGCAGTCCAATGCGGATGGTGAGCTTGGTTTAGGCTCTGGTTGGTTAACACAACATGCAGCGATCAACAGCACACTACAACTGCGTATTCGTACCAATGAATCATTCCATCTAATTGCAGATAATCGTCCTGTGATTTGTATTGGTAACGGTACAGGTATTGCTGGTTTACTCAGCCTGTTACATGCACGAGTTCGTCAAGACTATACGCAAAACTGGCTGATTTTTGGTGAGCGCCAACGCGCACATGATTTTTTTTATCAAGACATCATTGAAGCATGGCAAAACACCGGTTTAGTACAACGCATAGACCTCACCTTCTCTCGTGATCAAACGGAGAAACGCTATGTGCATCATGAGCTACGTGACCATGCGACCTTATTAAAATCATGGGTAGAACAAGGTGCCGTGATCTACGTTTGCGGTAGTATCAACGGTATGGCAACGGACGTTGACCACGCACTGATTGATATACTAGGTGAAGATGTCGTGGCTGAACTGCGTCAAGCTGGGCGTTACCGTCGTGATGTTTACTAATAAGATGTTTACTCATAAATAGTCCCAACTAAAAACCAGACCTCGTGTCTGGTTTTTTTCACGCTATACTTAGGCCAAATACGAATACTGCTTTAATTTTTTGCATGAAAAGAATACTACTGCTTTGTGTAGGCTTGCTGCTCTGCGTAGATGCCATTTGGTTACTTACATTAGATAAAATTCATTTAGGCATCCTTTTACCCTTAGTCATTGGGTGTATTTTTATTTTATCCGGACTATTTTCAACCCAAATCCACAATATTTTAGATCAATACCCTAAACTCAAAAGGCTCTGGTGTGCGGCATGGTGGTTGTTTTGGCTTTGGCTATTGAGCCTTTTACTGTTTTTTGCGTATTTACACTTCAATAGCCAGCAATCCAAGCCATTTACTTCCGTCCAAGCCATCATCGTTTTAGGTAGCGGTATTGAAAATGGTCAACCCTCTCCGACCTTAAAGGCGCGTCTCGATGCCGCAGCACCGTATGCCTTGCAACAGCCCAATGCCATCATGATCATGACCGGTGGTTTAGGCTTTAATGAAAAAATGACCGAATCTTCTGTCATGAAGCGCTATTTACTTCAACACTATGACATTTCAGCCGCACGCATATATGAAGAAAGCAGAAGTACCAGCACAGAACTCAATCTGATCAACAGTAAAATAATTTTAAAACGACATCAGATTTCTCTTGATGCCCCCATTGCAATTGCCAGTAGTGACTTTCATCTACCACGTGCAAAAGCAATTGCACGAAAGTTAGGCTATACACAGGTGTATACCATTGCAGCGCCTACACCGCTGTACATCCGCTACAACTCTTGGCTACGTGAATATTTTGCTTTTTTGAGCGGTTTTGTACTTAACGAATATTAAAAAAAGCCCTTGTTTGATCAGTAAACAAGGGCTTTTTTATGCTGTAAATAAACAATTAATTTAAACGAATGCTACGTGGCAAAGGAATTTTAAGGTTTTCAAAGATTTCTGGGCGCTGTTGATAGACTTGATATAAATAATTTTTAATATCTAACAGCATCTTTTCAGGCGCAACCAAAATATTTTGCCCTTCTGGGGTTAAATCTAAAGATACCGTAGTGCTCTCGCTGCGTAAAAACGGAATGACTTTTTCGATAAAGTCTTTTAATGAAATTTCCTGAATTTCATAATTGGACCAATTGTCTTTAATTAATAAACGTGCCAAACCACGATTTTGCCAAATGGCGAAGGAACGCTGACCTGTAGGTGTCGCACAAAGTGCCCAACCATCTTGATATAACGCAATCACGCCACCTTGAGCGACCATATTTTCAATAAATTGTTTATAGGTTTGTTGAGGATTGTAATTTGTAGTTTGAGTTTTAGACGCTGCCTTGCGCTGATATGGATTTCTCATAGATCACATACAATATTAAAATTATTATAGAGCGGATTCTATGTAAATCAGAAAATTTAGGCAAGCTTTTGGATAAATAAGTTTCTATAGAAGAATATGGTGGGCGCTGACGGGATCGAACCGCCGACATTCTGCTTGTAAGGCAGACGCTCTACCAACTGAGCTAAGCGCCCTGAGCGAAGAGTAACAAAGCGAAGCCTTGTCTGAGCGCAAGAGAAAAATCCAAGATTTTTCTAAAGGCATTCTCTTGAACAGAGATTTTTAAGATAAATGGCGCAGCGGACGGGACTCGAACCCGCGACCCCCGGCGTGACAGGCCGGTATTCTAACCAACTGAACTACCGCTGCATCACGTAGTTTCTTTCGAAACACAACCTATATCTTAAAAGATATGGTGGGCGCTGACGGGATCGAACCGCCGACATTCTGCTTGTAAGGCAGACGCTCTACCAACTGAGCTAAGCGCCCTTAAAGGGTACAACAATTATATTCTTTGAAATGGCGCAGCGGACGGGACTCGAACCCGCGACCCCCGGCGTGACAGGCCGGTATTCTAACCAACTGAACTACCGCTGCATCGCAAAAAATATGGTGGGCGCTGACGGGATCGAACCGCCGACATTCTGCTTGTAAGGCAGACGCTCTACCAACTGAGCTAAGCGCCCTCAAAAGATCTATCATGTAAATGGCGCAGCGGACGGGACTCGAACCCGCGACCCCCGGCGTGACAGGCCGGTATTCTAACCAACTGAACTACCGCTGCACTTACACAATGTCGCTATTGTGGTTCAAACGAATTAAGATTTAAAGTGGCGCAGCGGACGGGACTCGAACCCGCGACCCCCGGCGTGACAGGCCGGTATTCTAACCAACTGAACTACCGCTGCACTCTAAATATCTTAACGCTGAAAAGGTTTGGTGGGCGCTGACGGGATCGAACCGCCGACATTCTGCTTGTAAGGCAGACGCTCTACCAACTGAGCTAAGCGCCCTTTTCAAAACATGTTCATCGTTTGATGAGGTGCATTATAGAGAATCCTCACGGTCTGTCAAACGCTTTTCTAACTCTTTTCCACTTTTTCTGTTTGAGTGATTAAAAAATAAGTTATATTGCGGAAAAATCAGTATTTTTGAACATTTTTTAGCTATAAACCTGTAAATTTATTACTAAAAATATGACTTATATTCTGCATCATTCACATAAAAACAGTTTTTCGCGTGGACTCATAGCTAATCGTTCAGCGAACCGACGATTAATTCACCACACACACTGCATTCTAAAACACCCTAGTGTACAAAATACATTCAAACACGACTTTCTGTTGGTTTGCGAGCATTAGTCCTGACAAAAGTCCTGACAAAAAAACGCCTTTCAAACTCACTTTAATTTTTCAAATCTTTGTTTTGATGCCATGAACTTCGGTTTTCATGGCTTGTGCTTTTAACGACGTGTTCAATGTTCAGTGATGTAAACCAGCGCATTTAATGGAATCAATTGATAAAGTTCTACAACATCGCTGTTTCGCATGCGAATACAACCATGTGACATAGGTATACCCATTGGTTCAGTATCTGGTGTGCCATGAATATAAATATAACGCTGATAAGTATCACAGCCCTCACCCACATTAAAGCCGGGTTCCAAACCACTGAGCCACAATATTCGAGATAAAATCCAATCCCGCTCAGGATGTAATGCGGCAAGTTGCTCGTCGTAAACCTCACCTGTCCACTGACGTGCTTTAAAAACTGCATTTTGAGGTTGTTGTCCACCAAACTTTTCCGCAATTTGATGCCAACCACGTGGAGTCTTACCACTATTTTCTTGTTCACCAATGCCATTTTTACCCGATGAAATTAGATAAAACTTATTGAGCTTCGGCAAAGTTAAAGTTTGATCTTTCAAGTTAATCAGGATATCGGCTTGATCTTGGGTATATTCAGACATGCTCTTGCTCTTTCTGCTTATCTTTATCTACTGGTTGTGTCTGCGGCGATGTTTCAATAGTCCGTATCTGATTTGGCTCAGGTCGTGTCCATAACCAAATGCCAACAATCAACATGGTTAAGTCAGTGAAAATCTTGACGGCAATCGGTGCTGATGTAAAAAGCATAATCAGACCACTCACAAACATCATGATCGATGCAAACCATTTTGCTTTGCGTGGGACTGTGCCATTTTCGCGCCAAGCGCGTAAGGTTGGCCCATATTTAGGATGATTCAACAACCACGCATCCATTTGAGGCCAACCTTTTGAAGCCGCCCATGCCGCTAATATTAAGAAGACTGTCGTGGGCATTCCCGGCAATAAAGCCCCTATAAAGCCTAAAATGACAAAGACAACCACTAAGCTTCGCCAAAACAACGTCTTCATACCGCTACCCTGAACTTTCAATTCAGGTAGTATAAGATGTTTTTAACAATTATCCGTTGTTATTCTGCATTATTCAAAAGGTTTCAATATGGCTGTAGCCCCGACAACGTCGTCTTATTTTGAGCCATGGTTGCAATTTAAACAGCCCTTAGTTCGCCAATTGGCTTTCTGTATTGCTAGCCCAAATATTCTGCAGCAAATTCCCAATGAACTCGAAATCCGCTATCCCTTTCATTTTCATCCAAGCGAGCTTTGGCAAAAACATTTTGAAGCCTACCTTCCCCGTTTAAAACAACTCGAACAACACCCAAGTGCATTAGTAGAATTTTTACAAAAATTAAAAAGTACTCGCCTTGGTTTACGTTTCGAAATGTTTATATGGTTTTGGCTTCTCGATCACCCATACCATCCCTACCAGTTACTCGGACATAGCATTCAAAAAATTGACGGCCCTCGTACAGTAGGTGAACTCGATTTTGTTTTAAAAAATACCGAAAGTGGTGAAGTTGAACACTGGGAAGTGGCTTTAAAATATTATCTAGCCGAGCGTGATTTTCAATTACCCTATTGGTATGGCTTAAATCGTAGTGATACTTTGGCTCGTAAGCTTAATCATTTCACCCAAAAACAATTCCAATTTGATGAAGCACTTGGGCAGCAAATTCAACAGCGCTATTGTGTTTTAAAAGGTCAATTATATTTACCTATTCAGCGTACCAACACATTGCCAAACTGGGTCAATCCTGCGCGCAGAATAGGTCAATGGGGACACGCTATTCCATCCACAAGTCAAGGCTATTATCGCTTACAACGACATGAATGGATCTGCGTGCAGCAGCAACCCACAAGTGAAACCGCTCATTGGTGGACAGATGGCCTGTATAAAAAAAGCAGTGATGAAAGCTATTATATGTATAGACAACCACGCTTGGTTTTACCGCAAATCACTTAAAATAACGGAAGACGAAATTTGTAGTTTAGTAGAAATTACATTAATTTACTTAATCACCATAAAAACCACCTACTGTTTAATACGGCCATTTTTTAATCTAAATCTCACATCAGAATAATTTATTCCTCTAAAAATTATTCTTTCATAATGGAGAATACAGTCAATGAAAAAAATTCTAGCTGCATCACTTATGGTCGCTTTTATACTGACAGGTTGTAATACAGTAAAGGGTATGGGTCAAGACGTATCTAAAGCTGGAGATGCGGTAACCAATACTGCAGAGAAAACTTCAGAAGAAATTCGCCGCAATTAATTTATTTCCCAAGATTTTATAAAAGAGCCCTATTTTTTTAATAGGGTTTTTTACGTCTAAATTTCCCTTCGCTTGTTGATTCGCCTATTATATTGCGACATTTTTGACTTCTGTATTTAGCATGACCTCAACAGCAACTCTTGATCTCAGCCTAGAACTACTTCGCCAACCGTCGGTGACACCGATTGACCATACCTGCCAGAACATTATGGCGGATCGTTTAGCCAAAATTGGCTTTAACATTGAAAATATGCGTTTTGATGATGTAGATAATCTTTGGGCACGTAAAGGGACTGAAGCACCAGTATTTTGCTTTGCAGGTCATACGGATGTAGTACCTACGGGTAACTTGGATGCATGGGGTTCTGACCCATTTCTTCCTGAAATTCGCGACGGTAAACTGTATGGTCGTGGCAGCGCAGATATGAAAACCGCGTTGGCAGCTATGGTTGTTGCTTCAGAACGTTTTGTTGCAAAGCATCCAAATCATAAAGGTTCGATTGCATTTCTTATTACCTCTGACGAAGAGGGTCCTTCGATCAACGGGACTGTCAAAGTTGTTGAAACTTTAGAAGCGCGTAATGAAAAAATGACTTGGTGTTTGGTGGGTGAACCATCTAGCACCAACACACTTGGCGATATTGTTAAAAATGGTCGTCGTGGTTCGCTAAATGCCAATTTAACGGTTAAGGGTAAACAAGGGCACGTTGCTTACCCACATCTAGCGGTCAATCCAATCCATACAGCATCAAAGGCACTGGCTGAACTTTGCGATACCGTGTGGGATAATGGCAACGAATACTTCCCCGCAACATCTTTTCAAATTTCCAATATCAATGCCGGTACAGGCGCAACCAACGTTGTTCCGGGCACGATGAATTTACTCTTTAACTTCCGCTATTCAACAGAAGTGACGGCGGACGAACTCAAAGCACGCACCTTGGAAATTCTAGATCGTCATGGCGTTGAATATGATATCTCTTGGACCTTATCTGGTCTTCCATTCCTCACCCCTGTCGGTGAGTTAGTGAATGCCGCACGTGATGCCATTCGTGATGTTACAGGGACAGAAACTGAACTTTCGACCAGTGGTGGTACTTCTGATGGTCGATTCATTGCGCCTACAGGTGCGCAGGTGCTTGAGTTAGGTGTTTTAAATGCCACGATTCACCAAATCAATGAACACGTCAATGTGGCAGAACTGGAGCCACTTTCTGAAATTTACGAAAAGATTTTAGAAAACCTGTTGGCTTAAGTATTCCCTGCATAGTCAAAAAAAGGAACTCCATTGAGTTCCTTTTTTATATCTCGTTTTTGCAAATATTAAGCCGCTTGAAGCCCGATGCTGTTTTGAATATTGGCTAAATTTGGAATATGAAATACCTGATCGGCCATGCGTACATATTGGAAAATATTTGCGTCTTTCACGGCTTTTTCTTCATCAACCACTTCAGAAATACGCAGACGAATGGTTTTCGGCATTTCATTACACATCAGTGCAAAACGCTGTCCAACATCATCGCCTTCAATCACCAAAGCCACGCCCTGATTTTTGGCAGGATCATTGACCGAGAAAACTGGCAATTTCAATTCATGCCATTCAACAAAAGGAACCTTGGTTGCACTATCGAGCGCTGAAAGCACAATATTTTGTGGCAACAACATTGGCTCTTTACCATGACAATCAATGATATACGCATCGATAAAACCGGTAGAAACCGTAATGAGATGTTGCAGTTCCTGCTGATCAATTTTATCGCTGACAACCTGAGAAACAGTATTTTGGCTCATAGATTACCCCTGCTTTTCTGCAATTAAAGCTTCAATATTGGCAAGCAATTCAGCTTCTTGGAATGGTTTACCCATATAGTGAGTCACACCTAAGCTAAATGCACGCTCACGATGTTTTTCACCTGTACGCGATGTAATCATAATGATTGGCAAGTCACGGTGAATGTCGTGGTGACGAACTAAGTTGGTCACTTCGAAACCATCCATACGTGGCATTTCAATATCGAGTAACATCAAGTCTGGACGAACATTTTCAAGCTGTTCAATCGCATCAACACCATCTTTCGCAGTCACGATGTCATAACCTTGACGTTCAAGTAAGCGCGAAGTCACCTTACGTACAGTTACCGAGTCATCGACAATCATCACTAAACGACGCGCATTGGCTTGACGGCCCAAATCACGCTGCTCAGCTGAATGTTTAACACGCTGCGTGGTTTGAATTTGACGTGCAATATTTTGTCCATCCAAAATCAAACATACATGACCATCACCCAGAATCGTGGCACCTGCAATCGCGCCCACACTGGTAAATTGTTGACCAATTGGTTTCACCACGATTTGAGAACGTGAACCCACCAGCTGATCGACCAATAAAGCAATAGTTTGACCACTGTTGCCTTTAATTAGTAGTACAGGCAGTGAATGACCGACATTATTTAAACGTGGAATTGGCTGATTACCCACAAACTCTGATAAGTAACGCAGTTTGTAATTGGTGTTGTCAATTTTAAACACGTCATCCTTACTATTGAAGTAAGTTTCGAGTGCCGTAGGTGCAATACGGACAATACGTTCAATTTGCGCTAATGAAATCGCATATTGCTGATCGCCAGCTTTCACCATCAAGGCATCGCTGACCGCTACCGTCGTTGGTACACGAATGGTAAAGGTTGTCCCTTTACCTAACTCAGACTCAACGGAAACATGGCCACCCAAGGCTTTAATTTCACTTTGCACCACATCCAGACCAACACCACGACCTGAAATTTGCGTTACCGCTTGTGCCGTTGAGAAACCTGGATGAAAGATCAATTGCAAAATTTCTTGTTTATCGAGGAACTGATCCGCTTTGATTAAACCAAGTTTTAAAGCTTTGTCTTTAATCTTGGCTTCATCAATCCCTTTACCATCATCACTGAAAGACACCAGTACATCAGTACCCTGACGACTAATATTCAAGACAATGCTACCCACTTCTGGCTTTTTCAAAGCCAAACGGTCAGCAGGATCTTCTAAACCATGGTCGACCGCATTACGCAGCATATGTTCAAATGGTGTCACCAAACGCTCTAAGATCGTACGGTCCAATTCACCTTCTGTATTTTGAACAATCAATTCTGCAGGACGGTTCAAGGTCGAAGAGGTTTGACGCACAATACGTTGTAAACGTGGTAACAAACGATCAAATGGCACCAAACGGGTACGCATCAGACTTTCTTGAATTTCTGACTGAATACGTGATTGTTGTAATAACAGACCTTCCGCATCACGGATTTTTTCTGCCAAGGTGCTCTTGAAGTCGACCAAATCCGACGCAGATTCAGCTAAAGATTTTGACAATTGGTTAATCGATGAATATTGGTCCATCTCCAATGGGTCGAAATCCGCATAGCGTGAATTTTCAGAACCATGTTTGGCAATAATTTGTGACTCAAGCTCACCATCCATTCGACGTAACTGGTCAGCAAGTCGCTTAATCGCCAACTCCATTTCATTCAATGTATTGCCTAGCTGACCTAAGTCCATCTCAATACGTGAACGGTTAATCGAGTTTTCGCCTGACAAGTCAATCATCTTCTCGACGAGATCAGCCGAGATACGAATCATCTCATTACTGTTATCAGACGAATTGGCTTCTGACCACTCACCCAACATCGATGGCGGTTCAACACCATCACCTTGAATAAATTCAAAGCCTTTACTGACAATACCTTGTTCTAATTCTGCAACACGGTTTGGTAATTGAACCGTAACATCCACATATTGAATGGACTCTAAGCTCAATTTGATACTGTCAAAATTACTATAGTCATGGTTAAAGATCGCTTCTTTTAACCATGCCAAGGTCGTTTTGAGTAAGCCGTCATATGCATTTGAGTTGAAATGATGAACCGCGAAATGCTCAAAAGTCGTCTCTAGTTGATACGCAATTGCGGCAACAGGTTCATTTTCAACCATACGTGCACCACCTTTAATACTGTGGGCAGCACGTTGTAATTGAAGTAATACGTTACGGTCACTACGTTGCTCAGTCCATTGATTTAATAATTGAACGGCTTGTTCAAGAATTTCCTCAGACTCTTCAAGGAAGGTTTCTTCCATGACAGAACGTAGATCGTCATCTGGATGCTCAACATGTTCAGCAACCGCATGTTCAAGATGTTCAACAGCAGACTCAGTGTGAGCAGTGGTGTGAGCTTCAACCACTGCGTCTGCTGTGTCTTCAGCAATATTCATCGGCTCTGACACCGACACATCTGGCTCTACTGTAGCCTGTTCAGTTTCAGTTGAAATAGGAGCTGTAGCCAATGCAGCAGGTTCTGAACGCTCTCCTGCCACAATTGACTGAATATTCTTGAGAATATCGATGACATTATTCGCAGGGTAGTCGATCCCTTGATCACGAATGGTTTGAATACGATCTGAAATATCATCCTGCACCAAGCGAATAATCTGAATCAACGCAGGCGTAATCGAAATTTGCTGACGAATAATGCGCTCATAAATCGATTCTAATTCATGCGAAATTAAACCCACATGAGATGCGGCAATCATATTTGCACCACCTTTTAGGGTATGCAAATAACGCATTAAATTATTCAAAGCTGAAGTATTGGTCTGATCACGTGTCCAAGTACTGAGGTCTTGGTCAATCCCCACCAATAATTCTTCTGCCTCTTCAATAAAGATCCCTAAAAGATCTTCATCAAAGTCATTATTCGCATCCGCCGCTTGCATCTGTTGATGATCAAGTTGAATACGCTGACTTAATTGTGCAAAGTCTACTGCTGTTGTATTTGGAACAGCGGCTTTATCTTCTACAGTGGCAACAGGTTCAGCAACTACATGGGCTTCTGGTGTTGTCGTCGCTGCAACTGCTTCAATGTCTTGTTGAACAAATGCAGTCAGCTCATTTAAGAAACGCTGAACCTCTTCACTTAACACCACACGCTGACCCGCAGCTAAAGTGTCAAATAAGTGAATAAACTCTTGATGTGCTTGCGCAAATAACTCATAGCCATAATCAGCATGGAGTAATTCACGCTTTTCAACTAAAGACTGATATGCTGCACGCAGTTGAGTTGTGAAATCATGGATTCCAACAGACGCACGATTATCCGTATGTTCAATCAACTCTAAAGCTTGTTGACTGAGCTGTTGAATATAGTCTGGGAATTCAGCAAGGGCACGTTTATCAAACTCAAATTCAGCATCCAATAACTGATCAATATTTAATTCGATTAGTTTAGAAACCAAACCTTGTGGATTATCTTCAGGCGCCAATTGATCTTGGCTAGCAAAACCATAATCATCCCAAGCGGCTTTGAAGGTTTCATAAATAGATGCAAGATTTGCCTTATCTCCTGAACGCAGCACGTGTAAATAATCACGAACAAATTCAGCATATTGAATCAATAAAGCAGTTTCTTTCGAGCTCGATACGATTTCGTCTTGCAATAAGGTTTTGAATAAATTTTCAACTTTTGAACTGGCTTCAAAAATCTCTTCGATTTGTGCCATCGACGAACTACCACGTAAGGTGTGTAGCGCGCGAATCAAGCCATTATAGTCTTGTGATTTACTATCATCAGATTGGAGGAACTGATCAATCGTTTGTAGATGTTCTTCAGCTTCTTCAATAAAAATGCTCACAGTCTCTTCGACCAGTGATGCATCTGCATCCACTTGCTCAAGAGTTGTTTCTGATTCGGCCACTGCATCGATCGTGCTTTCAACTACTTCCACATGTTCTGTAGTTTCAACTTCAGTCAGCTCTAAACCAGTGACAGCATCTTCAGATTTTAATTGATCTGCCAGTTTTAATAATTCTTCGAGTGCAGGCTCAAGGCTAATATTTTGTTGTAATTGTTGCCCCATTAAAACCAATGGACGTAAGTCAACATCCAATTCGGCAACATTTTTAAACCGTGGATAGAGCTTATATTGATAAACATTTAAAACTGTTTGTGCAAACTTTTGAACGGTTGGCGTTAACTGTACTGAACCTGCAATAACACGATTCAGCGTATCTTCCACTGCCCATGCAGTTTCACCCGCCGATTTTGCCCCGACCATACGACCTGAACCTTTCAGGGTATGGAAATGACGACGAATCGTCGTTAAAGTGTCTTTATCTTGTGGATTTTCCAACCAAGTTGTAAATAAACCCGCCAGCTCTTCAAAGATCTCTTCTATTTCTTCAACAAAAATCTCTAAAATTTCTGCATCTTGATCAAGATAACTATCTTCAGGAAGCGTAGTTGTTTCAACTAAATTTTTTAATATTTCTTTCATAGCTAAGGCTTCTTATGTTTTGCCACCAAGAAGGTTGCTCAAACTTAATTGTAACCATCACCTAAGACTTAACTGTGACGTTAAGTTCACCTTATCGATGTGTTATCTGTAATCGGTGCAGTACCCTAACCGTAGCTAAGGTACTGCAGGTTTGCGCCTGACTTACTCTGGGAGTTTAAAGTCAGATACAGATTCACGTAATGATTCAGCCATGTTCGCCAATTCAGATACCGAACGTGCAGTATCAAATGTTGCACTGGTGGTTTGCGAGGTAATTTCTTGTACAACGTTCATCGTTGTCGCAATATGACCTGCTGAAGCAGACTGAAGTTTTGCAGCATCCGAAATGTTTGCAATCAGTTTCGCCAAGTTACCCGATACAGACTGAATTTCATCCAGTGCTACGCCGGCATCCTTAGACAAGTTCGCACCACGTACAACTTCCGAAGTCGTTTGTTCCATTGAAATTACGGCTTCGTTAGTATCCGTTTGAATGGTTTTTACCAAGCCTTCAATCTGTTTGGTTGCAGACGCTGAACGTTCCGCAAGACGCTGTACCTCATCCGCTACCACGGCGAAACCACGACCTGCTTCACCCGCCATCGACGCCTGAATTGCTGCGTTTAATGCCAAGATGTTCGTTTGGTCGGCAATATCGTTAATCAGTGCGACAATGTTACCAATCTCTTGAGAAGACTCACCCAAACGTTTAATACGTTTTGAAGTTTCTTGAATCTGCTCACGAATCGTGTCCATACCTTCAATTGAACGGTTTACAACATCTGCACCGTTTGCAGCAATTTGTACTGAACGTTCTGCTACGACAGCTGATTCTTCAGCGTTCGAAGATACTTGGTCAATCGACATTGCCATTTCGTTAATCGCGGCAGATGCACCAGCAATCTCTTGCGCCTGATGCTCAGATGCTTCGGCAAGCTGGTTGGTAATACCCTGCGTATTCGCCGTATATTGTGCAACTTCTTGAGAAGTTTCTGTAATACGCGATACAAGGTCACGTAATTGGTCGATTGCGAAGTTAATCGAGTCGGCAATCGCACCCGTAAAGTCTTCAGATACCGTCGCATACGAACGTAAGTCACCGTCTGCAAGATCGGCAATTTCATCGAGTAAACGTAAAATCGCGTTCTGGTTACGGTCATATTCTTCTTGAAGACGGGTTACACGGAATTTATCCGATTGACCACGTAAAGAAAGAAGTTTGAACACACAGATCAAGAAGGCTGTTAAAGCAAGAATCAACAGTACCGCAGGTAAAATGGTTTTCAAGCCTGTGCTAGAAGACAATTGATTTAAGTTGTCCAACAATTTGTCTGACTCAGCAAAAATTTGTGAAGATGCTTTACGTACGTTCACAATTTGCGTTGAGTTTTTCAAAATTGTCGCAGCCGCTGATTTTAATACATCGTCATATTCAGCTTTAATGCCTTCAAGTGACTCACGTAATTCAGGGCTTTCAATACGTTGTACACCAAGCTCTGTACTACCATCCAATTGGGCATTTAAGTACAAACCGAAGGTTTCAGTATCGGCACTGAAGTCATCCGCAGACTCACGTGAGCTATCAGAACCTGAAAGTACCGAACTGATCGAACGTAAAATACGTTCTGCAATGAATACTTGGTTTTTCGCAATAACCACCTGGTTCGAAGGCATGTCTTGACGTGCCATTTGGTCGACCATCAAGTTATATTCCGCCTGAATCCCCGGAATGGTTTCACCAATCGCGATGTTCGTGTCATATAACTTGTTAATGATTTTTTGTTGCGAAGTAATCAAGTCAATACTTTTTGAAACCTCAGCCCACTGCGTATCTACAGATTTCAGCGCATCTGTATTTGCATGAATGTCTTTTACAGTTTCTAAGTTTTCTTTGAACGAATCTTGAGAGGCAATTAATTTTTTCATTGCATCTTCAGTACCTGAAGCAGTTGCCTCAGTTGCTTGACGCGAAATTGTTTGCGAAAGAAGACGGAGTTCACCCAAACTTTGCGTTAATTGGTTACCGCGAGGAACGCTATAGAATAGGTATAATAAAATAATCGTTGCCAGTACTAATGAACCAATCGCACCATAAATAAATGGTTTGGATTTTTCACTATCACCAAAAACTCGAGATAATTGATCTGTCTGTGATTGCAGTTTTGCCAGAAAAGCATTACCGCCTTTACGACCACTGGTGCTTTCACCCGTATTTTTCTTTTTAAGTTTAAAGCCCATTCAGCTTCTCCCCGATTACGCCTTCTTTCGTTCGTGCGCGACAATTAATTTATAAATTTTATAGATGCGTTCATGTATTTTGGATTTTGCAGTAAACGACTGAAGAGAAATACATTCCACTGCTGGTTATGCTGGTGGAAATACCCCTGACAATATTCCTGTAAATTTCGATCCAACTCATTATGTTTAGAAAAATAACTTTTCTTATTAAAGTGTTGAATACCCAAAACTTGATCGACTACCAAACCGACATAATGGTCATTATGACTAATACATAAAACTTTTTGAGTGGGTGAAAAACTACTTCGATGACCGGTTATATATTGTGCTAGGTCAGACAAAGAAAGTAAGCGTCCCCGAATATTGGCTAATCCCATCACCCAAGGTTGGGTGTTGGGAACTGGCGTATATTTTGGTGGGTAGATCACTTCAGCTACTTCACCTAAAGGAGCAACGTAATATTGCCCCATCATCTCAAAAGCAATGCCTGACCATCGGTTTACTTCATTTTCAGTGGAAACGTAGTTTTTGTTTCCTCGTTTTGCGATTCGAAGTAATTCGATAAATCCATTTGCTGCCATAGAGCTTTATCCTGCATTGAGGTGTTGCTTAATCACATCAATTAATTGTTTTTCGTCTACAGGTTTAGTTAGATAATCAGAAGCACCTTGGCGTTTACCCCAAACACGGTCAGTTGCCTGATCTTTGGTACTTACAATGACAATCGGGATATGTTTGGTGGTCGCACCACGTGCAATTTGACGTGTTGCTTGGAATCCATTCACACCCGGCATTACCACATCCATTAAGACCAAATCAGGTAACTCAGCTTGAGCCATTGTCACCCCATCTGCCCCATTTGAAGCTTCAATCACTTCAAAACCGTGTTTACCTAAAATTTCTTTAAAACGGAATGTTTCTGTTGGTGAATCATCAACGATTAGGATACGTGCCATGCTTTTTCCCCAAAAAATAAAAAATCTAATTAAGCTGTAACGTGATTACGGATTGCATTCAGCAATTCATCTTTACTGAATGGCTTAGTCAAGTATTCATCCGAACCTACAACACGACCCTTCGCCTGATCAAATAAACCATCTTTACTTGAAAGCATAATCACAGGAATATTTTGATAATTTTGAGAGTTTTTAATCAGGGCACAAGTTTGATAGCCATCTAGACGTGGCATCATTATATCGACAAATACGATATCTGGATTCGCATCTGCAATTTTTGAAAGTGCTTCAAAACCATCTACAGCAGTGACTACTTCACATCCTTCACGCTGAAGCAGCGTTTCGGCCGTACGACGAATGGTTTTTGAATCATCAATTACCATGACTTTTAGATTTTGGAATTTATCGTCCATTTATTGACCCTACCCATTGAGGATGTACAAACAATTAAGTTAGCAGCATTATTATTTACAAGTTGTGAACATTTTTAACATATCTTTACTTGCGTTTTCAATGAACATTTTCTGCGCAAACACACAAGATTTCTTGTTTTTATTAACTGCTTCACACTTTCCGATGACCAACGATTTTTTTTTAACTTGGAATAGTATTTAATTGTCTTAATTAAGCATATTATAGCAAGATTATTACTTTAAAATAAGTAATTTAGTCAACTTTAAACTGGGGAGTACAAGGTTGAGTCCGCTTACAAAAAAAATTCACTTGATTGGCCTTAAACATTTCTCAAAAAAAGTCATCCTGACGACTTGTTTACTGGCTTATACCCCGCTTTTATTTGCTGCACCAACCAATACGCAGCAACCACAAAAGGCGACTTGGTATCGTTACTATGACAGTAAAGGTGTAGCAAACATCAGTACCAATGTGACACCAAATCACATCCGCTATGGTTATGAAGCACTTGATCAAAATATGCAAGTGATTAAACGTAACCGCCCCTACAATGCTGAAGCGGACGTTAGACAAGCTCCTCAGCGTGCTGCCCAAGCACGTCAGCAAGCTTCAGATATCAAACTTAAAAAAGCCTATACCAATAGCCGAACTGCGGCCATTAAAAAGCGTGATGCACTGACTGGTATACGTAAACAGATCGTGTTTGAACAAGAACAATTAAAACAATTACAAAATGATCGTGTATTATTTGTTCGCCAAGAACGTGAACATTTTCGAAAAGGTGAAACCGTTCCGGCAAAATTAAAAACAATGTTGGATAATAATCAAAAAAATATGGTAGCGAAAAAAGAATACATTCAATCGTTACAAACTCGCTATCGAAATACAGAAGCTGAATACGACAGAATTATTACGCGTTTAAAAGCGATGGAATAAACTTGTTATTCAATTGCTTTTGTAGACCGCTGATATAAGGACCATTATGCAATCTGCACAGCAATCATCCCCATTTTTAAAGCTTAGCCTGCTTTGCATAAGCCTGACTTTGGCTGCATGTCAAAAAGAAGATTCGCAGCAAAGTGTAAAACCAGAAAATAAGATTGAATTGATTCAACAAGATCTGGTCACGATCGAACAAGGCAACGCAATTTCAAAAACGGCCTTTACAGGCACCATTCGGGCGGTCAATCAGAGCAGTATTCAAGCCCAAGTCACTGCGACTGCAACCAATGTTAATGCAGAGGTCGGACAACGTGTCAGCAAAGGCCAAGTATTGGTGCATTTAAATAATCAAGACAACGCAGCACGTCTTGCTCAATCTCAAGCGAACCTCGCATCCACGCAAGCTCAAGCCAATCAAGCCAAACTAATGATGGAGCGCAAACAGCGTTTGCTGAATCAAGGCTTTATTTCCAAAGTAGAGTTTGAACAAAGTCGTGTCGATTACCAAGCTCAAATGGAAAATGTTCGTGCCCAACAAGCCAATGTCGATATTGCACGTAAAGCCAATCAAGACGGCACCATTTATAGTCCTATCCAAGGCGTGATTACCAAACGTGATGTTGAACCGGGACAAACGGTTGCTGCCGGACAAACCCTTTTTGAAATCGTCAATCCAGACCAATTAGAAATTCAAGCCAAATTACCAAGTGATCAGCAGGCAGCGCTGAAAATTGGACAAAAGATTGAATATAACATCCAAGGCAATAGCAATTTACTCACAGCACAAATCAGCCGAATTTCACCGATTGCCGATCAAGCCAGTCGTCAAATTGAATTTTTTGCAGCCCCAAATGAAACCATTACATCATTAAGTATTGGTGCTTTTGTCGAAGGTCACATCTTAGGTACAGATAACATTTCAGGCCAAAAAATTCCACTCGACACCATTCAAAGTTTAAAAGACCAACCTTATGTCTGGGTCATACGTCAAAATAAAATTGCCAAAGTACCTGTACAAATTTTGAATCAGAGTTATAGCAATAACACCGCGATTGTTCAGGGCTTACAAAATAGTGATCTGATCAGCCGAATTAAATTTAATGATTCAGATATCAAACAAGATGTAAGTATCAGCCAAAATTAAAAGAATAAGGCAGGACAGTTGTTATGTGGTTAACCCGAATTAGTGTGAAATATCCTGTTTTCACCATCATGATGATGTTCTGTCTGATGGTACTAGGACTCGCATCTTGGCAACGTATGGGTGTTGAAGAGTTTCCTGATGTCGACTTCCCTTTTGTTGTTGTCTACACCAACTATCCGGGTGCTTCTCCTGAGTCTGTCGAATCTGAAATCACCAAGAAACTTGAAGATCAGATCAATACCATTTCAGGCCTCAAGCAAGTCATTTCTCAATCCAGTGAAGGTTTATCCACGGTCATTGTCGAATTTAATCTAGACGTCTCATCCTCTGTAGCTGCACAGGATATTCGAGATAAAATTGCACCGGTAACCGCACAATTTCGTGATGAAATTGATGACCCCATTGTAGAACGCTACGACCCTACTGCCAGTGCGATTATGTCGATTGTTTTTGAATCAAAGGACATGTCTTTACGTGATTTGAGTTCCTATCTCAATCAACGGATTGTGCCACAGCTCAGAACAGTTCCCGGTGTAGGTACGGTCAATTTATTGGGCGATGCGCAGCGACAAATTCGAATACAAGTAAATCCGCAAAAATTACAAAGTTTCGGGATTGGGATAGACCAAGTTATAAACACCCTAAAATCTGAAAATATTGAAGTTCCGGGGGGGACTTTAAAGCAAAAGAATTCAGAATTGGTGGTCGAAATTAAATCTCGGGTTATTCACCCAAACTCATTCGGTGATTTAGTGGTTGCCAATAAAAATGGCGCGCCGATTTATCTCAAACAAATTGCTGAAATAGAAGATAGCCAAGCTGAAATGGAGTCGAGTGCTTATCTGAATGGTAAAACAGCCGTCGCTGTCGACATTCTGAGAAGTTCGGACTCTAATGTAATTGAGGTGGTTGATAATACCCGTAAAACCTTAAGTAAAATCCAACAGCAATTGCCGAAAGGCACGACCGCAGAAATTGTGGTTGATTCTTCAAAAGGTATTCGTGGCAGCATTAAAGACGTGGCACGTACGATTATTGAAGGTGCAGTACTTGCGGTACTCATTGTATTGTTATTTCTCGGCTCATTTCGTTCGACAGCCATTACAGGTTTAACCCTACCGATTTCGCTACTAGGTACCCTCACCTTTGTTTGGATTTTTGGTTTTACCATCAATATGATGACCCTACTGGCTCTCTCACTGAGTATCGGTCTCCTGATTGATGATGCCATTGTGGTTCGTGAAAATATTGTCCGCCATGCCGATATGGGCAAGGACCATGTCACCGCTGCACTCGACGGCACGAAAGAAATTGGTTTAGCCGTATTGGCCACAACATTGACCATTGTCGCTGTATTTTTACCTGTGGCATTTATGGGCGGTATTATTGGGCGTTTCTTCTATCAATTTGGTGTAACCGTCAGTACCGCTGTACTGATTTCGATGTTTGTGAGTTTCACCCTTGACCCCATGTTGTCTGCTCACTGGGCAGAGCGCCACGATCCAAATAAAAAGCCGGGTAAAATTAAACGTTTTTTTAACTGGATTTCGGGCAAGCTCGACAACCTAAGCCATCATTATGAAAAATTACTCAAGCTTGCTTTAAAATTTAGGCTCATTACCCTTTTAATCGCCGTCGCGTCTTTATTTGGCGCATTAGCTTTATCCAAACTGATCGGTACTGAATTTGTACCCGTACCAGACAAAGGTGAAATTCGGATCAAATTTGAAACACCCGTTGATGCAACCCTTGAATATTCGCAGGCGAAGCTTAAGCAAGTAGATCGTATCATTCGCCAACATCCAGAAGTCAAAGCCACTTATGGTGCAATTAATAGTGCCACTGATCGGGGTAAAAACCATGCCAGCATTCGTGTCACTGTTTCACCACGTACGGAGCGTAGTCAAACATTAACGGATCTCAACAATGAATTCCGTACCCGCTTAAAACATATAGCAGGTATTACTATTACCTCGATTGCCTCAGCTGATGAAACAGTATCGGGCGGCCAAAAGCCGGTTATGATTTCGATTAAAGGACCAGACTTAGATGAGTTACAACGCATTTCAGATCGATTCTTGGTTGAAGTTGCCAAAGTCGAAGGTATTGTCGACTTAGAAAGCTCACTCAAAGAACCTAAACCGACGCTAGGTGTACATATCAATCGCGTTTTAGCCAGTGATTTAGGTTTATCCGTCAATCAAATCGCCAATGTATTACGCCCTCTTCTTGCGGGGGATAATGTAACAACGTGGAAGGATGATAAAGGCGAAACCTATGATGTAAATTTACGTCTCACTGAAGATCAGCGTCGACTGCCAACTGACATTCAAAGCATGTACATCACATCACAAAAAACCGATGCTGCAGGCTTACCTATCTTGGTTCCATTGGCAAGTGTGGCAAGCTTTGAAGAAACACTTGGTGCTTCACAAATTAACCGTCGTGATCTGGCACGTGAAGTAATGGTTGAAGCCAACACAGCAGGACGTCCTGCGGGTGATATTGGTGCCGAAATCAATGAGATAGAGAAAAACTTCGACTTGCCACCAGGTTATAGTTTTGTCACGCAAGGTGCCAATAAAGATATGGCTGAGTCTGCGGCTTATGCAATGACAGCGATTACGCTCTCTATTGTGTTTATTTATATTGTTTTGGGTTCACAATTTAATAGCTTCATTCACCCTGCAGCCATTATGGCTTCATTGCCCTTATCATTGATTGGGGTATTCTTAGCCTTATTCTTATTTAATTCAACCATGAACCTCTTTTCCATTATCGGGATTATTATGCTCATGGGCTTGGTGACAAAGAACGCAATTCTACTCATCGACTTTATTAAAAAAGCCATGGATCATGGTGTAGATCGTTATGACGCAATTATTGAAGCAGGTAAAACCCGTTTACGCCCCATTTTAATGACTACCAGTGCAATGGTGATGGGTATGGTTCCGCTTGCACTTGGTCTGGGTGAAGGCGGTGAACAAAGCGCGCCAATGGCACATGCCGTGATTGGTGGTGTGATTACCTCTACCTTACTGACACTCGTGGTTGTTCCAGTGATTTTTACCTATTTGGATGATTTCCGAAACTTCCTTGCACGTCAGGCCAAAAAAATCATGTCATAATGACAAAATCTAAAATGAGGTGACTTTGGAAAATGTTCACCTCATTTTTTATTGTATACTCTCCACTTTAACGCTTAATTTTTTAGGACAGTTTCCATGCGCGCGAGTCGCTTTTTATTTGCAACGTTAAGAGAAACCCCAAACGATGCTGAAGTTATTTCACATCAGCTTATGCTTCGTGCCGGGATGATTCGTAAATTGGCTTCAGGTTTATACACTTGGCTGCCGATGGGCGTTCGCGTATTAAATAAAGTTGAAGCGATTATCCGCGAAGAGATGGATCGTGCTGGTTCACTTCAAGTCCTGATGCCTGTCACTCAACCTGCATCTTTATGGGAAGAATCAGGTCGTTTCGTACAATATGGTCCAGAACTTTTACGTTTTAAAGACCGTCATAACAATGACTTTGTACTTGGCCCTACACATGAAGAAGTGATTACAGATCTTGCTCGCAATGAGTTGAAAAGCTATAAGCAATTGCCTGCAAACTTCTACCAAGTACAAACCAAATTCCGTGACGAAATCCGCCCTCGTTTCGGTGTGATGCGTTCACGTGAATTCATCATGAAAGATGCCTATTCTTTCCATGTTGACCAAGCCTCTTTACAAGAAACCTATGACAACATGTATGCAGCTTACTGCAAGATTTTCACGCGTTTAGGTTTAAATTTCCGTCCAGTTCAAGCGGATACAGGTTCAATTGGTGGTTCGGGTTCTCATGAATTCCACGTACTTGCTTCTAGCGGTGAAGATGACATCGCATTCTCTACAGAGTCAGATTATGCTGCTAACGTAGAAATGGCTGAAGCCGTACTAGTTGGTGAACGTGCTGCTCCGACTAAAGCACTTGAAATTATTGATACACCAAATCAAAAAACCATAGCTGATGTTTCTGAATTCCTTAAATCAAAACCTGCTCAATCTGTAAAAGCATTGTTGGTTCAAGGTGTTGCTGAAGAAGGTAAAGCTGCGCCAGTGGTTGCCTTATTCCTACGTGGCGACCATGAACTGAATGAAATTAAAGCTGAAAAACACCCATTAATTGCTGCTCCATTGGCCTTTGCAACTGAAGCACAATTGGCTGACTTAGGTTTAACGGCTGGTTTCTGTGGCCCTCAAGGCTTAACCGAAAAAGGCATTACCGTTATTGTTGACCGTGCAGCGTCTGTACTTTCAGACTTTGTTGCTGGTGCAAACCAAGTCGATAAACATGCTGTAGGTGTAAACTGGGAACGTGATGCACAATACACCGAAGTTTATGACCTTCGTAATGTTGTTGAAGGTGACCCTTCTCCAGACGGTCAAGGTACAATCTTGATTAAACGTGGTATCGAAGTTGGTCATATCTTCCAGTTGGGTCAAAAATACTCTGAAGCACTTGGCTGTAAAGTCTTAGGTGAAGACGGCAAACCTCTCGTTGTGACTATGGGTTGCTATGGTATTGGTGTAACCCGTGTTGTTGCTTCTGCAATTGAACAAAACTTCGATGACAAAGGGATTATTTGGCCGTCTGCAATTGCTCCTTTCGAAGTTGCTATTGTGCCAATGAATGCGCATAAATCACCGCGCACGTTAGAAGCAGCTGAAGCACTGTATGCAGAATTAACTGCTGCTGGTTATGATGTTCTTCTAGATGATCGTAATGAACGTCCAGGTGTTAAATTCTCTGATATCGAGTTAACAGGTATTCCACACCGTATCGTTATTGGTGAGAAAGGTTTGGATGCTGGTACATTTGAGTACAAAGGTCGCCGTGATGAAGAATCAAGCAACCTCAGTAAAGAAGACCTTTTAGCGAAAATTGCAAAATAATTTGCGCTAAATATAAAAAAATCCCGCTAAGTGCGGGATTTTTTTATATTAAATACTTTAAGCCTTAACAGAATTTCAGCCCGCCGAAGCAGTTAGAACGAAACTCCTGTCCAGAAAGTTTTAAATTGTTTAATGGGAAATCAATTAATGACGGGTTTTTAATTTCTTTAACATCTAAAGCCGAACCTGCAACACAACCAAAGATTAAATCTCCACAATTACGAACATTGGTACTTAAGTCATGGTTAATTCCAGCGATCGTTTGTTTCAACACTTCATCCGTAATCGCCACTTTATCTGAAGGTGTAATACTGCCCAAATCAACTTCATCTTCCATCGCCAGCCACCAACCTCTTTCTGCTGCAACTGCAGCACCAGGCCAGAGTATTTTTTGAGCTTGTAAGGATAACGAAGCAGGGTTATTTAGATAAAGTGCATGGATCAAACCTAAACTTTGATTTACCGTAATATCGGTTTGTAGTCCAGTAAGATAGCCTGTTACGTCTTTATTCAAATTAATATTTAACCCAAGTAGAGAGATCTGAGCTTCTAATGGACCACTAAAATCTAGACGATCAACAGTTCCTGTACCCTTTAACTGTACATCTGTCATTCGATTCCCACTCACAACAGTGGCTGGAATCGTAAAAGGTGCTGTGGTTGATTTTAAATTAAAGGAATAATTATCTGATTTGTAGTGAAGTGGTCGATCAACTTCAGCACCAAATAATGTCCCCTTAACAGCCCCTTCAATGTATTGCTGCGTAGAAGCATAGTCCATCACACGCTCGGCAGTTGTTGCAACACCCGCAGACGCTTTGGTTTTCATATACCCACTAAAGGTGTTGATACCATTGGGTGTATTACTATTTTCTGTACCTAATGTCATTAACCCAGAAATTTTTTCAGCGCTCAGACGAAAGCCCATCACTTCACGAGTTGCAGCTGATTTGGGATCTTTAATTGCAATTTCGATAAAAGGATTGGTCAACAAAGCAGAAGTTGCCGCACGTTCATCAGACGTATAATTGCTATTTGCAGGCAATCCACTCAGTGAAATATGATCAATATCAATATCACAAGCACCTGAGCCATTTGCACCACCACAACCCAATTGCAGCTTTTTAATATTGGCATTGAGCTCCATTTCAGCTTCTAAACCAAGCTTATAAAAGCCGACATTGGATTGGTCTACGGCTTGTCCACTCTCATCCACAGAATTATACCCCTGCGTATATTCCATGGAGAGTAATGCTTGACCATCAACTTTTGATAAGCTTTCATCATCTAAAGCCATCATTGCATGAGATAAGCTACTCATCGCAAATGTCGAGAAGATCAAACCTCTGATTAACTTCTTTTTCATAACAAATTCCCTGTTCGTTATTTTATTTATTTGTTATTGATTTAATTTTACTAGCGTGGAGTAATCCCCATCGTACTTCGCATTGTTCCACCTGTTAGGGCAATATCCGCCATCTTTTGCATATTGCCATTTGTTAACATCGAAACTTCTGCACGAAATGCTTTAGACATATTATTGGTCGGATTAAATTTCACCTGATTATCAAACTCTACCGAATCTTGCTTCATTTTAATCCGAGCATCAAATCCGAGTTCACCCTGCATTTTATTAATATTGATACTTGAAGCTGAAACGACACCGCTAGCATTTACATCTTCATTCATCAAACTTAAATAGCTTCCCATAACTTTTTGATCTTTCTTTTCAGCATCTGTTAAGGCTTTAAATTCAAAGCTTCCACGGAAAGACAAATAATTATTTTCTGCACTGTCATTTAGACCCGGTACTATAAATAGCTCCCCCTTACCATCGAGCTTAAACGCAATATTCGTCAACACATCATCACGTTTAGAGAAATTATCTAAAGGTACTGTTGTCCCACATTTGACAGAAGCTGTAGTCGCACAGTTATAGGTTGAACCCGGAAGTTGACCAATCGCTAACTCGGCATTGGCTGCAATCAATAAATTATCTGCACGTACATAGATACCGTCATTTTCATAGCCAATCACACCATCAGATTGAATCAGCGCATTGATGTTTCGCAAGCCTGCATAATAATTGACTTCTTGGCCATTTAAGCCTTTTTTACCATCGATCAAGATAATAGAGGTCGTACTTGGTGTTTCTGTTTTTTTATCAACACCATAACCATCCGTGCTCATCACGAGGTTATAGCCAATACCTGATTTTTCAGTCGTATTTTTATAACTGTATTTTTTCTCTGATAATGCAACATTGGCATTCATATTGTAAATTGGAATACCAATCCCCCAACTATTGTCATTACTTGCAATTGCAGCAATTGAGTTATCAGAAATAAATCGTGCTGTACGTGCGATGGACTGAAAATCCATACCACGAATCGCCACAAGTGCAAAATTTCCACCTGCCGTTTGATTTGACAGGTTTTGGGTCAGAACATTATTGGTTAAACCTAATGTCGCTTTTAATTTATCATTCACTAGAAAATCAAGGCTTTTCGCTTGAATGGTATTGATATAAATATCGCCAAAATCAATATAGGCATTTTTATCAGCAACTAAAGACGTTAAATTTGAAAACTCAATGGCATAACTACCAATACCCGTATGGCCAATTTCTAAGGTTGTTGGTGCTTGACCTGCAACAAGACTCGGATCATCCTTTGAAGTGAAATCCGCGCGCACACCTAAATGTAAACCACCTGAACCAACGGACTCATATCCAGAAGCCTTCGTTGCTAGACCAAAATCTTTAATTCCGTCTTGATTGGCATTTAAGGCCACTCGTGCATTAGTGACAGCACCCGATGCTCCCATACGAATTAAATTGCGCTGTGCACCACCATCGGTACCGTAACGTAGATCGATATTAACGCCGGGGTTTGTTGCATCGCTACGTGAGCTATGCACATCTGATGTGTCCTTGACCCGCCCCAAATTGACAGCATGGTCTTTGCTCCCTGTAGATTTTGTAGTGAGAACAATGCCTTCATCAGCAGCCACATACATATAACCTGAACCAGCAAAGTTAAAGTTAAAGTCCTTTAAGGTTACGCTATGTCCATTCATACCATGACTAATACTGGCATTTTGCAATTGAAATTCCATATAAGCCGCATCATTACGGTTAAATAGACCATTGCTGGTTTCAAGTAATACTTTTAAAGGTGAAGTTGTTGCAATCGTAAGCGAACCTAAGTTTTGCGCAGGCGTTTGGCACGTTGCACCTTGACACAGCAGCATAATATTTTGTGCAACAGCCGTAAATGGGCTGACACTGGCTGCAATACGCATACCTACACCTGCATCCGTCGTCCCCACATCAAAATCTAATTTTGATCTAATGGTACTTTGTCCAACGCCATCTATTTGTACATTGTGCAAACCCATTTTCATCTTATTTTGGTCGGTCGGGTCAACCCAATTCAACTGATCGACTTTTACTCTAGAAACTTCATGGGTAATCGAAATGCCATCTTGGCCCGTAACTGCACCCAAGCTTTCATCGGTCATCGCTTCAAAAGCATATGCATGTTGAGCAAGTAAAATACTGGTTGCGAGTGCCGTTAAAGTTGTTATTTTTTTCATCACTATATCCTTATATTCAGTCACAGCTGATTAACAGCGACCTGCACCATTTCCAGTACAGTTAAAACTGAAGATGTTTAACTTTCCACTCATATGCATATTGCCATGCACATTAACACCCATAAATCCTTGTTCTGCACCACGATCAAAATCAGGTACTGCTAAAGTTGTTGTCGTTCCGTCCGCTTTCTTTTCAGTATAGGTCGTATAAGTACTGGTATTTTCATACCCCTCCTTACCTGTCGTACCTGTTTCTACTGCCAAGGTAGCAAAACCTAAATTTCTAATTTTTAATGGTTTATTATCATAAAATGTCAGCTGCATAGCCGTTTGTGGATTACCTTCACGATTGATGATCGTCACGCCATCTAAAGAAAATTGATCGATTTGTAACGTTCCTTGAAACTGTTTAAACACCAACCATTTCTTATTACCATTCGCATCCACATGATTATTGGGCGCAAGTGCTAAACGACAAAATTCATTGGATGAACATTGATATCCATAAAAAGCCTGAGTAGTTTTACCATTCGCATCCATGATTGATATGTTGTTTTTTGACATATCATTGGCGTATTGATGGTTTAATGAAAGCGTCCAACTGAGATCTGCACCGCCTTGACCGGTTGCAGCGGTAAGTTCCCTATTATCCATAGACACTAAACCTGCATGAGTTTGTGTCAGTGCAGCACAAACAACAGCGCATAAAATTTTATACATGTGATTTCTCCTACAGCCCTGTTGTTCTTATTTTTAAGTGCTGAATCAATACGCCATCTATGGCAACAGATCCTAAATTCGTGCTTTGTCCATTGACACCTTTAAACACCACACCTGTCGCCGTATCCGTACTTTTTGCATTCAACAGATTACCAGGCAAGCGCTCTACTGTACCGATCGCAATGCTACTGTGTGTTGCATTACGTCCTTGATATAGTGCTGTCGCATCTGAAGAGTTTGCTTTTAACTCCGTGCCACAACTATAGACGTTACAGGTTGATCCTTTAAAGTCTGAGGCATTTAAACCCGATGTACCTGTGGTATTACCAGCGATATCCGTATAGTAAGTATAAATTTTACTGTAAATAGAAGGTACATTTGGAATACGTGTCACTTCCAAAATAATATTTCGACCTTCTGAACCCACAATAAAGGGCTGATACATATTTCCTAAAACTAAATTGATATTTGGGCTATATAAATATAGACCTTCAGTTTCATGAAAGATTGGAGCTGCAGATCGATCCATCGCTGGTGTCGCTGCTGTTCCATCATCCAATTCAGGGCGTGCAGCTGTACTGATACGCATGCCGCGAGCATCCAAATCTCCATCATTGATACTCAGTGACTCAGCACGATCATTGGTATTAATACGAATTAAACTGGCTAAACCTAAAGTTTGGTTATAGTTGGTATTTGTTGATTTCAGGGTTTGGAAAATGCGAACTTGTGAACCATTTAAACTCAGGCCATTGGCAACAATTTGAGTCCGTAAACGATAGTCTTTATCTAAGCCGCTGGTGGGCGCACCAGTGATAGGATCAACAACATTGCTTGAATTCAAAGACCGTGAAAATACATCCATCCACAAACCAAGTTTGATGTTGTTAGATGCATCATCTGCCGCAATTTTCTTTAATGGTGCCTCAATGGCTAAGTAACCAACATTCCCCTTATTATCTTTCGCAAATTGTTCAACATCTTGATTTCCCGCATGGAAAAGCCACGGATTTTCAGCTGTCCCCCAATTAAACCCTTGATCGGTATAGCGTGTTGCTAATGAACTTTTGCCATTTTTATCTTTACTATTGGACAGGGCTAAGCCATATATAAATACATCTGCTTTCGATCTGAGGCTCGATACCGTCGCAGTCGAGGCAATTTGTTTTGCTGTAATTTCAGCATTTTTTTTCACCGTTGCTAATGCTGCATCGCTTGCCTTTTGAGCTTCAAGCTTGGCATAGTCTGTTGCCAACTGATTGAGGGTTTCTGCCGCTTTGGCATTTAACTGAGCATCTTTTGTTGTATCAATAATATTTGAACGTGTAATTTTTCCTGAGACATAATTTTTATAAAAAGTCGAAGTGGTCGGTAAATTACCCGTACTATTGTTACCGTATAGTAACTCAATCATCTCATACGTATTTTGCAGTGCATATTCTTTAGATTTATTATCCTGACCTGCTGTCAACGTTTTATTTGTTGTTCCATCAGATTCTAAGCCCGAAATAATAGTACCATTTTTATAATCTGCATAACGCTGATCGTAATATGCCTTCATCGTTGGCGATTCAAGATAAGACTGTACTAATCGACCACGATATTCTGTTGAATATGTTGCGATGGTTTCATTGGTAATACGTGTAGCATTATTGGTCTCATAAGTGCTTTTAGAACTTAAGAAAGTTGAGTCATAAACACCGTTATAGCCCGTAACTCGGCCTTGCTGATAAGCATCAACATAAGCTGCTTTGTAGATTTTATCGTAAGCACGCTGCCCTAATTGTTCATAGTTTTCACCAGTAGGAATAATCCGAATAAAACCTGTATCGTTTTTCCCTGGATCAACCATACCAGACGCATAACTAGAAGCGGTAGAACGGTCATTTGGCCCTTGAAAGACCATTTTGAAATTTTCTAAAGTGAGTGCAACACCTTCACCTGTTGTGGCTGAAAGTGCTTCATCTGATAAATCTTGAAGCGCATAAACAGATGGTGCAGCAAACATGCTGACTGCGGCTGCTAAGCAACTCTGGCGGAATAACTTAGCCTGGGTGAATTGAGTCATCTCGACCTTCCTTTTATCAGATGCTCTGCATCTCTCTTATATTTATTCCTGAGAACTGGCTTTGATGTTATTGTCCATTTATTCCTTAAATGGAGACTTGTGATAGACCAGTCACTTAACTTTTTATTATGCTGAATAATTACTCAATTGCAAAAACTTCCCCACCGAATGGTCTATTTTCCGATGAATGACCCAACAAAAAAGCGGGCTAATTCGCCCGCTTTTTTTAAACTAAATCCGAAGGATTAAGCTTTCGGTAAAGTCACACCGGTTTGACCTTGGTATTTACCACCACGGTCTTTATAAGAGGTTTCACACACTTCGTCTGATTCAAAGAACAACATTTGTGCGACACCTTCACCCGCGTAAATACGTGCAGGCAAGTTGGTTGTATTCGAAAATTCTAAAGTCACGTGACCTTCCCACTCTGGTTCAAGAGGTGTCACATTGACAATAATACCGCAGCGAGCATAGGTTGATTTACCCAAACAAACGGTTAACACATTACGTGGAATACGGAAATATTCGACTGTACGTGCTAGTGCAAACGAGTTTGGCGGAATGATACAAACGTCTGATTCGATATCAATAAAGCTTTTATCGTCAAAGTTTTTAGGGTCAACAATTGCTGAATGAACATTGGTAAAGACTTTAAATTCACGAGCACAGCGCACGTCATAACCATAGCTCGACACGCCATACGAAATAAGCTTTTCGCCATTTTCATCATAACGGACTTGGTTTTCTGCATACGGTTCAATCATGCCGTGTTTTTCGCTCATTTCGCGAATCCAACGATCAGACTTAATAGCCATTTATCTCTATCCAAAAACTTAAATCAATTATTGCGTGGTACTTTAACTGAAATCCAACTTAATGAAAATAAGCTTTGCCGAACTAAGCGGATTTAGTCATTTTCAAATCAATTTAAAGTTTTAAAATCGCAGAATAACTCAGTGGTATCGAAAAACTAACCAAGACTAGCGATGCTGTTCGTTGTAAATTGGCTTGATTGAGCCAACTAATTTTATTCGATGCCAAAACTGAACCAAGGAAGGTCCAAAAAAATGCAATAGGAACGATCAACAACAAAAAGATCAGCATGTGAGCTACATAATACTGCGCATTTTGCCAAGCCAATGCAGGAAAAATCGCAGATGCGAATAATAATGCTTTGGGGTTTAATAACGTCGCAACAAAGAGTTCGCGTGCACGAATGCCCTTTTGATTAAAATTTTCAGCAACAGTTGCTGTACGCCATAATCGCATAGCCAAAAATAGAATATAGCCAGCACTAAACAGTTTTAAAATGGTCGGCAGTAAAGGCAGATGTACGGAAATTTTACCAATGAGAAAACCCCATAGGCTAATCGAAATAAGATAACCAAAGGCTTCCGCTGGAATGAGTCGGAATGATTTACGTAGCCCAACTTGAATACCCGAAGATGCGAGTAGCGTATTGGTTGGTCCCGGCGTTAACAAAATACTGATAACTAGACCAATAAAAAACCATGAAATCATACTTTGACCTCAAACTTAATCCGCGAAGATTAATTCAGTTGTTTCGTATTAGCAAAATAAAAAATAGAAATGCTTATAAAAAACTCCTTATTTAATTATAAATTCAGTAACTTAAATAGAAAAAACAGAACCTTAGCTGAACAGTCATTCAGAGCACCTTACAATTCAAAGAAATAGTTTGAACTTATATTTATAAAAGAAATTTCACATGATTCCATGTATACCCTACAGTTTTTACACGTAACAAAATATTATTAAAATAAACGATATAGCTCCATGCCATTCTTACGCATAACCATTATTTATTGGAGACTAAAAAATCAAAAAAAAATACTTTTCAAAAATAATTGATTAAGTTATGTTCAATTGAGTAGTGGAAATTAAAATTAAAACTCATCAAATCAATATTCAAAATTTATGTGTAAAAGGACGTTTCTATGAACCAATGGACAAAACTCACGTTACTCTCGGTCACTTTGGCATGTATTACTGCTTGCTCAAATGATCAATCTACTTCAAAAAATACCACGGAAGGAAAAAGCACAGAAACAGCTACATCTAACCAACTTCAAACTAAGTTCGTAACCATTGCAACTGGCGGAGCATCAGGACCTTACAATGTGATTGGGACGAGTCTTGCAGAAATTTATAACAAAACTTTTGGTGTAAATTCTAAGACTCAGACTACAGGTGCATCAGTCGAAAACTTAAACCTTCTGAAACAGAATAAAGTTGAAATGGCATTTGTTATGAGTGACAGCTTAACAGAAGCACTGAACGGAACAGGAAGTTTCGCAAATGGTAAAGTTGAGAATGTCAGCCAAGTCGCAGCGCTTTATCCCAACTACGTACAAATCGTAACCTCTAAAAAATCAGGGATCAAAAATATCGAAGATTTGAAAGGTAAACGTATCGCTGTAGGTGCACAAAATTCAGGTGTAGAAGTAAATGCACGTACACTGTTGAATGGTTTTGGAATCACCTATAAAGATATTAAAGTTGATTATTTAGGCTATGCTGAAGCCGCTGATGCTTTAAAAGGTGGCAAGCTTGATGCAGCATTCCTGACTAGTGGCATTCCAAATTCATCACTCATGGAACTTCAACAAAGCTTTGATCTACAGTTAGTTTCAATCAATGCAGATAAAGTCAAAGAAATAGCTAAAGATCAAAGTTATTTCTTACCGATGATTATTCCAAAAGGCACATATGGCAATACTGCGGACATTCAAACTGCCGCAATTAAAAATGCATTAGTTGTTCGCACAGATATATCGGATGATGATGTCTACAAACTAACAAAAACTTTCTTTGACAGTTTGCCTCAATTGGCAACTTCACACCAAGCAGCAACAGAAATCACGCTTGAAGGTGCTCAACAAGGCCTTGTAGCGCCTCTACATCCAGGCGCGAAACGCTACTATGATGAAGTGGCTAAAAAATAATAAGCTTCAAAAAAATGCAGTTTATACTGCATTTTTTATATTGTTCTTCTTAATCTATGCTAGCTATCCAACACTGTATACGCAGGTTAGAGTTGAAACTGATATATGCAAAATTTCAACTGATCAATTTGATTTACAGTGGAAGCATTCAGTAGAAAAGACGGCTTGGTCTGAACAATATCAGCGTCAAAAGAATAAGTTTTTACTGCGCCACACCGATTTGATTTCATTTGGTGCAGGTACACCCTCAAATTATCCCATTGAGTTTCAAAAAAATGGTGTGATTAGAATGCGGGTCAATCAAAATATAGATGAAATCAACTGGGTGATTTCTAGAAATATGCAAGGCACGATCCTCGCTGACCAAAAAATTTGGTCTATTTTTCAAAGTTACCCAGACTATAGTTTGGTCAACATCTCGGTTCAATATCAACCCAAATGGAAGTCTTGGTGGATTGGAGAATGCCTATGAATTCCAAAGAAGATAAAGTTGTATTAGAACAACTCGATGAGAAACAACAACAAGCCATATTAGAAAAATTTGATCGGGAATCTGTTACTCGAATCAATATGAGCAAATCTGTTACCTACTTTGTTGCATTTGTAGCGATCTTTTATTCATTATTTCATTTATTTATTACGTTTAATCCTTTACCTGAGTTAATACAGCGTGCAGCCCATGTCGCTATTGGCCTAGCACTCATTTTCTTACTCTATCCAGCTCGTCAAGCAAGCTCCCGGCAGCATATTTCACTTCTCGATTGGTTCTTGGCTTTGCTTTCCATCTTCAGTTTTTTATATTTATGGAAAGAATATCAATCTATTATGACCACTCGAGGTGGTATTCCAAATACCTTAGATATCGCGTTTGCAATTATGAGTGTGGTATTAGTCATAGAAGCAACTCGCCGGGTCATGGGGTGGATGCTGCCCATTTTAAGTTTAATTTTCCTGACCTATACATTTATCAGTCACTTTGATTGGTTGCCAGATCGATTAATTACTCGCCCTTATACCATCAGCGACATTTTCGGACATATGTATTTAAAAACCGAAGGCTTATATTCTTCAGCAATTGGTGCATCCGTCACTTTTATTTTCTTATTTATCCTTTTTGGTGCTTTTCTTGCAAAATCAGGTATGGGGAAATTGTTCAATGATCTTGCCATGGCATTGGCGGGTCATAAACAAGGTGGTCCTGCCAAAGTTGCTGTAATTTCAAGTGGATTTATGGGCAGTATTAATGGAACTGCTGTTGCCAATGTTGTTGGCACAGGCTCATTTACCATTCCATTGATGAAAAAAATTGGTTATCACAAGAATTTTGCTGGTGCCGTTGAAGCCAGTGCATCCGTCGGTGGACAAATTTTGCCGCCAGTCATGGGTGCGAGTGCCTTCATTATGGCCGAAACAACTGGCGTGAGTTATGGCACGATTGCACTAGCCGCATTATTACCTGCCTTATTGTATTACCTTGGCGTCATGGCTCAAGTTCATTTCCGTGCGGGTAAAGATGATCTGAAAGGCGTACCTAAAGCTGATTTACCTAAAGTAAAAGAAGTTCTAAAAGAGCGTGGACATTTACTTATTCCAATTTTGGCACTGGTCTTTTTCTTATTTCAAAATATTCCTGTGAGCTATGCTGCTGTCTACACCATCGTCCTGACCATCTTTGTAGCAGCTTTAAGAAAATCAACACGAATGGGTGTAAAAGATATTTTAGATGCGCTCGTTGATGGAGCCAAACAATCATTATCTGTGATGGCTGCTTGTGCTGTCGTTGGTATTATTATCGGCGTAGTAAGTCTGACAAGTTTTGGTTCAGTAATGACTTCTTCAATTATGAGTTTAGGTGCAGGTAGTCTCTTTCTCACTTTATTTTTAACCATGATTGCATCGATGATTTTAGGCATGGGGCTTCCATCTATTCCGGCCTATATCATTACTGCCACCATGGCAGCACCAGCACTCGCAAACTTTGATATCCCTGTATTAGTCGCGCATATGTTTGTGTTCTATTTTGGTTTATTTGCAAACATCACCCCACCAGTTGCCCTTGCCGCCTTTGCGGGCGCAGGAATTGCAGGCGGTGATCCAATGCGCACTGGGTTTCAGGCCTTAAAACTATCTCTTGCTGGTTTTATTGTTCCATTTTTATTCGTTTATAACCCTGCCATGCTGATGATTGATACCACCAATGTTGCAGTCAATGCTCGAGAATTTGCCTTTCCTGCATGGACAACTATAGTGAGTATTACTGTCACTTCAGTGATAGGAATTCTCGCTTTAGGCTCCGCAGTTGAAGGTTATTTCAAGACTTATCTCAACTGGTTCTGGCGTATTTTTTTAGGTGTGGGTGCGCTGTGTATGATTATTCCAGAAACCATTACAGATATTGTAGGCATTATCATGGTCATCATCGCAATTACGGTGAATATTATCACTGCTAAACGTAAAGCAAACCCGTCTCTTTCCTCCTAAAAAACCAATTAAAAAGTAAGCGTCCGCTGAACACACCTTCTGAATTCATCCTATAAGCCTTAATTTAGTCCCCACTTAGAAACAAGTGGGGACTTAAATTTATGACTACAAATCATCAGACATCCATCGCATCTCTTGCGAA
>NZ_VPAM01000020.1:0-71604 GCF_013419215.1 Acinetobacter sp. YH12096
AGCAAGTAACTTGGACCAGTGTTGATCATTTAGCATTGTTCGAGGCATAGCGAGTGTAAAATTGGGTTTGGCGATTTAATTTTACTATCTCGCTATTTTTTTAATCAACAAATGTCAACAGACCCTACTGTTTTATGCCTATATATTTCTTTATGAACATACATACTTTGCATATTCCATATAAAAATATACATTTCTCAAGCAAATGTTACTCGAAGATTGTTGTTTTATTCTGATGATTTTTTATTCTGTTATAGATCCCATGAGAATCATAAGGACTATAAGCATGAATAAGAATATTTTGCTATCCACGGTTTTATGCGGTTTATGTTTATCACCACTTGCTGCCTCAGCCAATGATAAAGTTGAGAAAGTGTATGATGCACAGCGATATCAACAAGTCTGTAAAGGTAAAAGCCAAGGCGCTCAAGTATCATTTGCCTATCGCGGTATTATCTGGAATGGTACCTGCGAACCACAATTTTTTAGCTCTTCCAAAAATGCAAATCTGCATGGCGAAGAAGCAGAATTATTAAGCACATGTAGTGCAGATGCAAAAGCCACTACTGCAACGATTAATGGACAAGAAATTAAAGGAAAATGTGTTTTAGGGTTCACTCCCCCTCGTCCTAAATAAACAGTTGTCAATGAAAATATCGACCAATTAACAGATCAAAAATAAAGCGGGTAAAACATCAGTTTTTACTCGCTTTTATTTATTGCTTATTTATTAAACTGAGATAAACTCAAAAAATACTATAAGGATAAAAATATCAGGAAATTCCATGGATTCGGGATTATTTGCATTTTTTCTGCCCATTGCTTTAGCTATTATGATGATGGGTTTGGGGCTCGAACTTTCAGTCAAAGACTTTTTACGCGTTGGACGCTATCCAAAAGTTATTTTCATCGCTTTATTTACTCAACTTATTCTACTGACCAGTATTGCGTTTTTCCTGTGTAAATTACTGGAGTTACCCCCTTTGCTCTCGGTCGGGCTCATGTTGCTTGCGGCTTCACCCGGCGGCCCCACCGCAAACCTTTTTAGCTACCTATATAAAGGTGATGTTGCATTAAACATTAGCTTAACGGCCATTAACTCAGTTGTATCGTGCTTTACGCTGCCTTTTATTGTCAACCTATCCATTTTGCATTTTGTTGGTGAAAGTACCAGCATTGGTATGCCTATAGATAAGATCACCCATGTATTTCTGATTATTTTAATACCGGTATGTTTCGGTATGTTTATTCGCAACTCCTTACCGACTATCGCATATCACATCAACAAGCCGATGAGAATGTTATCTATTTTCTTATTAATTCTCATCTTTACACTCGCAGTTTTGCGTGAACAATCCAACATTATTACGTATTTTGCCAGCGTCGGCATTGCAACCTGTTTGCTCTGTTTCAGTGGATTATTTTTGGGCTACTTAATTCCATTCCTCGCGGGTGTCCCGGAAAAGCAGGCACGTGCGTGTACCTTTGAGATTGGCATTCATAACACCAGTATCGCCCTAACCATCGCACTGAGTGTGCTTGAAAACACCACAGTGGCGATACCTGCCGGTGTTTATTCTATTTTTATGTATTTATTGGCGACCTTATTTGGTTTTATTTTGACGCGCCGTGGCAGCCACCTGATTCAACAAGTGAAAACCTAAACTATTTTTTCTAACGCAATCACCATAAGGACTTTGGTGAAAAACCATTAAATATGCTCAAGGAGAATAAATACGATGGATTCTGGAATTATTACGGTTCTTTTGCCATTAGCACTGGCCTTTATTATGATCGGGCTTGGGCTAGAACTTACCCCCAAAGATTTCGCACGTGTCACCAAGCACCCTAAAGCCGTGTTGATCGCATTATTTTGCCAGCTCGTGTTGCTTGTCGGTATCGCCTTTCTACTATGTAAACTGCTAGCATTACCACCACTGCTTGCTGTCGGCTTGATGCTACTTGCAGCCTCACCTGGTGGTAGTACAGCGAACTTATTTAGCTATCTATTTAAAGGTGACTTGGCTTTAAATATTACCCTGACCGCCATCAACTCAGTCATTGCAGCATTAACCCTTCCATTGATCGTGAATTTTTCGATCATGCACTTCATGCAAGAAGGGCAACAAATCAGTCTGCAGTTTGGAAAAATCCTCCAAGTTTTCAGCATCATTATCATCCCCGTCTGTATAGGCATGCTGCTTCGTCACTATGCACCTAAACTGACTGAGAAACTGCATAAACCACTCCGCATCTTTGCTGTGGTCTTTCTCATCTTAATTATTATCGGTGCTATTTACTCTGAACGACATAATATTGCGGCTTATCTAACCCAAGTTGGCTTAGCTACGGTTCTATTCTGCATCTTTAGCTTATGTATCGGTTATTTTGTTCCAAGACTGTTCGGCATCAATAGTGCTCAGGCACGTGCTTGTGCATTTGAAATCGGTATTCATAACAGTACGTTAGCCATGACCATCGCCTTAACGGTGATGGCTAGCTCTGCTGTAGCAATGCCTGCGGCGGTATATTCAATCTTTATGTACATCTTTGCCGCTGTATTTGGCTTCCTAATTACACGCTTTGCACCGATCTCGACAACTACAACAGAAACAATTAAAAGTTAAGGCGCTAAAAACTTAAAAGGATGCCAAGTGCATCCTTTTATTTTTTGTCAATTTTGATAATCGCTAGCTGCAAGTTGCCGAGTTCCGTTACAATAGCTTTTTATAAAACTCATTTAGGTTATGTCCGTGAAGTGGTTACAAATTCATATTACTGTTGAAAAAGCTCAAGTTGATTACACTGAAACGCTGCTCAGTTCTTTAGGTGCAGTCAGTGTCACGCTAGATGATGCAGAAAATCAGGATTTACTTGAACCACTTCCAGGTGAAACACCACTTTGGAATAAAGTGATCGTTACTGGTATCTATGCACAAGAAGATGATGAAGAAATTGATGTTGCTGCATTAGAAACATTTATTAAAGCTCAACTTCCTGATGCTCCAATGCGTAGCGAATTCATCGAAGACCAAGAATGGGAACGCACATGGATGGATGCTTACGAGCCTATTCAAATTGGTGAAAAATACTGGATCGTACCAGAATGGATGGAAGCGCCAGAAGCAGACGCCGTAAACATCAAACTAGACCCAGGTCTGGCATTTGGTACTGGTAACCATGCATCAACATTCTTATGTCTACAATGGTTAGGTAAAGTTGATCTTAAGGATAAGATCGTAATCGACTACGGTTGTGGTTCTGGTATTTTAGGTGTTGCCGCTTTACTTTTGGGTGCAAAAAAAGTTTATGCCACTGATATTGACCCACAAGCCGTTTTAGCAACACAACAAAATGCCGAATTAAATGGTGTACTGGAAAATCTGTATGTAGGCCTACCTGAAGAGTTCAACCAAGAACTCGCTGGACAAAAAGCCGATGTGTTTGTTGCTAATATTCTTGCAGGCCCTCTAATGGCCTTGGCTGCAGAATTCTCAACTTTAATTAAATCTGAGGGCGAGTTCGCACTTGCAGGTGTAATTGAAGAGCAAGTTTCTGATGTTTCTAGTGTTTATTCTGAATTTTTTGATATATTAGACGTAGAAAAACGTGACGAAACATGGTGCCGAATTTCGGGTAAACGCCAACAGTATTAAAATTTAAAATGTGTACTTATGAGCGACAAATTAACTAACTGCCCAACTTGTTTTACAACATATAAAGTAACTGTTCCGCAGCTTACTGTCGCTCAGGGCATGGTTTGTTGCCCAAAGTGCTCTACATCTTTTAATGCACTGTCTCATTTGGTGGTAGATAAAGCGTTGTCTTTTTCTACCCCTGAGCAAGAAAATGCACCGCAAAAAAACTCCAATACTATTATTAATGTCAGCGAATTTAATAATACGCTTACACCAGTGACTGTTGAAGAAACACCAACCCACCATTTATTAAAACTATTTGATCAAAAAGTCGAAAACTCTAATATCGATCTAAAAACTTATTTAAATAACTTAAATTATTTCAGCACCGAACCAATCGGCAACCTGCCTGCTGTAAATTGGGCAGAACAGGCTGAAAAAGATAAAAAACGTACCCCACTGAACTATTTTATGTGGTTCTGTATTAATGCCTTCTTATTTGGTGCACTGATATTCCAGTTTTTCTGGTTCAATCCTCAATATTTAAAAAACAGCCCAGTAATGGGTGCTGCATTCACAGCAGTGTGTGATGTATTCAATTGTTCACGTCTCGAAGAACACTACAGTTTAATTAGTACCAAAAAAGTCAAAATTCGTAGCATTGGAAATAATGAAACACGTTTTACTGGTGAAATGATCAATTTTCATGACCGTAGCCTTGCCTTACCCAATATGAAAATTTCACTAAAAGAAAATGGTGCTGAAATAGCAAACTATACGCTTTTACCTGAAGAGTATTTGGACAAAAGTCTGCATGGCATCCAACGGATCCCAAAAAGTAGTCCTTTTAAATTCCAATTTAGCCTACCAATTGCACGCAAAAGCTTCGATAATTATTCAATTGAGTTGATTCGCCCCTAATATTGGAAAAAACTATTAAAAAAGTAAAAAAAACATAAAAAAAATGCAGTTTTCTTGCTCACTTTTTCCTAGACAATGGTATGATACGCGCCACGAAAGCTTTGTGCTGCAAACTCCTCGCTAATTTTTCACAACAAATACAATCCCAACCGTGCGCTTTAATATTTATTGCGTATTGAGTAGATTTTTTGTTTGTTTTTTAGGCTGTAACAATTATTAATCTATTGTTACGCTTATTTTTCGAACAATTTTGCGAGTTGTGTCAAGCTACAAGTAATGTACAAGTTTTAGAACTCCGCATTAGGAACTAAAACGGAGTTCATTCAAGTTTATAGACCACTTTTAACAAATCACTTTACCCAAGTGATATTTGATTTTTCGGATTAATTCGCATGAATAGCAAATCTCCTATTTTTACTGCACAATCTGATGTCGCTCTTCGTATTCACGTAGATCGCGCAGTTCGCCATTACTTTGCACAATTGCAAGGCGAGCAACCATCTCAGGTATACGATATGGTGCTGGCGGAAATGGAGAAGCCTCTTCTATCTGTAGTTCTTGAATATACACGTGGTAATCAAACCCGCGCTGCTGAGATTCTCGGCTTAAACCGTGGTACTTTACGTAAAAAGTTGAAAGCTCACGGTTTAATGAGTGAATAAATGATAAAATGCTTGCGGCTTCCGCAGGCATTTTTTTTAACCTGCATTTTGCTAATTTTGTTTTAATCTGTTCCTTGAAAACTGTGACGAAGATCATGACTATTAAACGCGCTTTAATCTCTGTGTCTGACAAGACTGGAATTGTTGAATTTGCACAAGAACTTGCTGCTCTAGGGGTAGAAATTTTATCTACTGGCGGAACATACAAATTGTTGAAAGACAATAATGTTGCCGTAGTTGAAGTTTCAGAGCACACAGGTTTCCCAGAGATGATGGACGGCCGTGTAAAAACGCTACATCCGAAAATTCATGGTGGTATCTTAGCTCGTCGCGGTCTAGACGAAGCTGTGATGGCTGAACACAACATCGATGCAATCGATTTAGTTGTTGTTAACCTTTATCCGTTTGCTGCAACTGTTGCAAAACCGAACTGCTCACTTGCTGATGCGATTGAAAATATCGACATCGGTGGTCCGACTATGGTTCGTGCTGCTGCGAAAAACCATGCATCTGTAGGTATCGTAGTAAATGCATCTGACTATGCAACTGTTGTTGAAGAGTTAAAAGCTGAAAGCGCATTATCACATGCAACTCGTTTTGACCTTGCGGTTAAAGCATTTGAACATACTGCACAGTATGACGGCATGATTGCATCTTACTTAGGCGCTCGCGTAGGTAAGGAAGAAGGTCAAGCAGATAAATTTGCGCGTACTTTCAATACTCAATTGAACAAAGTTCAAGACTTACGTTACGGTGAAAACCCGCATCAATCTGCTGCTTTCTATGTAGAAGACACAGCAACTGAAGCATCTGTTTCTACTGCGAAACAACTTCAAGGTAAAGAATTATCTTATAACAACATCGCAGACACTGACGCAGCACTTGAATGTGTAAAATCATTTGCTAAGCCTGCATGTGTCATCGTAAAACACGCAAACCCATGTGGCGTAGCAGTATCTTTAGACGGCATCCAAGCGGCTTATGACCTTGCTTATGCAACTGACCCTGAATCTGCATTCGGCGGCATCATTGCATTTAACCGCGAATTAGATGTTGCAACTGCGCAAGCCATTGTTGACCGTCAATTTGTTGAAGTGATCATTGCTCCAAGCGTTGCTGAAGGCGTGCTTGAAGTGACTGGCGCGAAGAAAAACGTACGTGTACTGGTATGCGGCGAGCTTCCTGCAATTACTGAACGTAAAGCTCAGTTAGATTACAAACGTGTGAATGGCGGTTTGTTGGTTCAAGACCAAGACTTAGGCATGATCACGAAAGATGACCTTAAAGTTGTGACTAAACGTGCGCCAACTGAAGCAGAAATTGATGACTTGATCTTTGCTTGGAAAGTTGCGAAATACGTTAAGTCTAACGCTATTGTTTATGCAAAAGGTCGTCAAACCATTGGTGTTGGCGCAGGTCAAATGAGCCGCGTTAACTCTGCTCGTATTGCTGCAATTAAAGCTGAACATGCTGGTTTAGTGGTTGAAGGTGCGGTAATGGCATCTGACGCATTCTTCCCATTCCGTGATGGCATTGATAACGCTGCAAAAGCGGGCATCAAATGCATTATCCAACCGGGTGGTTCTATGCGTGATGACGAAACAATTGCTGCAGCTGATGAAGCTGGTATTGCAATGGTCTTCACTGGCATGCGTCATTTCCGTCACTAAGTTGGCAACTTGATCATGACAATTAAGCACATTTTTTTGCTTAATACACTAGATTTCTAATCTTGCATAAAGTCCTCTCCTGCTTTCAGGTTGAGGACTTTATGTCATTTTCGATTCATGGAGTATGAACCGATGAATATTTTAGTTTTGGGTAATGGCGGTCGTGAACATGCATTGGCATGGAAAATCGCACAAGATGACAAAGTCGCAAAAGTATTTGTAGCACCGGGTAATGCGGGTTCTGCAACTGAAAATAAATGCGAAAATGTTGCGCTTAACATTTTAGACAATGCAGCGATTATCGACTTTGCAAAAAACAATGCAGTTGATTTAATCGTGGTTGGTCCTGAAGCACCGCTTGTAAATGGCGTTGTGGATGCTTGCCGTGAAGCAGGTGTAAAAATTTGGGGTCCAACTCAATTTGCTGCACAGCTTGAAGGCTCTAAAGCATTTGCAAAGCACTTCTTAAAACGCCACAACATTCCAACTGCTTTCTATGATGTATTTACAGAAGTAGATGCGGCTAAAGCATTTGTTGAAAAAAATGGTGCGCCAATTGTAATCAAGGCTGATGGTCTTGCTGCAGGTAAAGGCGTAATCGTTGCAATGACCAATCAAGAAGCATTTGATGCGATTGATGACATGCTTGCAGGCAACAAATTTGGTGATGCTGGCTCACGTGTAGTAATCGAAGAATTTCTTGCAGGTGAAGAAGCGTCTTTCATTTGTATGATTGATGGCGACAACATTTTGCCAATGGCAACGTCTCAAGATCACAAGCGTATCTTTGAAGGCGACCAAGGCCCAAACACTGGCGGTATGGGTGCTTACTCTCCTGCTCCTGTTGTGACTGCTGACGTATTTGAAAAAACCATGAATGAAGTGATGCGTCCTACCGTTGAAGGTATGAAAAAAGACGGTCATGTTTATACAGGTTTCTTATACGCAGGTTTAATGATTGATGAGCAAGGTCAACCTAAAGTGATCGAGTTCAACTGTCGTTTTGGCGACCCTGAAACTCAACCCATTATGATGCGTTTAAAATCATCTTTAGTTGACCTAGTTGAAGCAGGTATTGCGGGTAACTTACCTGCAGAAGCTGAATGGGATGAGCGTAAGACTGTAGGTATCGTACTTGCGTCTAAGGGCTACCCTGAAACTTCTAGCAATGGTGACGTGATTTCTGGCTTAGACACAGAAATGGCTGATGCTAAAGTTTTCCATGCAGGCACTAAAGCACTTGAGAATGGTGATATTGTGACTGCTGGCGGCCGTGTACTGTGCGTGACTGCACTTGGTAATACAATTGGTGAAGCACAAGCTAAAGCTTTAGAGCTTTGCCAAAAAGTGACTTTTGATGGTGTTCAATACCGTAAAGATATTGGCTACCGTGCAATTGCACGTGAAAATGCTTAATCATTCATTTGATTAAAATAAAAACCCCGCTTAGTGCGGGGTTTTTTATAAATAAATAGCTCAAATAACGGCTTTTATCATCTATATCCATGATTAAAAATACACGTTTATAGAGGTTCTTTAAGATAGTTTTTAAGTCTATTTTGTACTAATTTTTCAGTTAAATTATCTTTGTAGCTAAAATAGATAATATCCACTCCATTTGCTTTACTGAGTTGAAGCTTTTCCTTATCCCTTTGCTTTGTTCTTTTTAAACCTTCTTCTCCACCAAATAAGTTGACAGCAAGATAGTGTTGTTGCCCTTGGTACTCAATCGCTAAATTTAGCTCAGGGATATAAACATCAAACCTTTGTCTATTCAACCAACTTGGTGATGCTTCTCTTTGAACCGTGTATTGAGGAAATAGCAGATTGATATAGTTAAATAATAAGGTTTCATTAACCCACCTTTCACCTATACGTGCAACACCTTTTAACTCTCTAATATGGTTTTCCGCATCCCTTTCACTGATACCTTCCTGAAATGCGTATTTAGCAATGTAAGCGCCATATTTAGCTTTAAAAGCCGAGCCATACATTTTGTGGCAATAGATTAAATCTGAATTGGTATTGGTGCAGATATGGCAAATCGAAACTTTAACAGATTTATGTTCTAACGCATTTTTAAGGTGAGTGTGGCGTACAGCCAACCCAATCTGATTTTGGGCAAGAGCATCCTTAAAACATGAGCAAAAGAAACTTTCTCCTGTCATTTTGTTATAGAAAGTCTGCCGCCACTCATAAAAGCCTAATTTTGATGGTAATAAACTTTTTGGTGGTGTCATTCGTGAATAAAGCTTAGTTAATAATGCTTGTGGAAATTCAACGGAAAGAAGCTGTATTGATGTTTTGTTTTTGGTTTTCATTTTTGTATTTTTAATATTGTACTTCCTAGTTATTCCTCCTCCATAAAGGAAATCACACAATATAATAAATGAAGGTAGTTTAACTTCCGTAACATCCAGATCTATGTCCTTATCACTGATTAGCTCAAATTGAAGATAAGGGATTATCATTTTCCCTTTGTCTATATACTCTTTCAGTGATAAGTGATCATCATAGTATCCAAATGTGTAATTCTGCTTTATTTCAGTTATTGAGATTGAATCCGGAGTACTAAAAAAGTGAATAAGAGCTTCATATAAATCTTCAAAAACTGTTGTTTTTTCCCGCCCAAGATTTTCTTGGCATAATACGAGAAATTCATCCTCTGAAAATTTGTATTGCAACTCCATATTTACTCCTTATCAACTAAATATATGTAAAAGCCTATTAAGATTAGTTCATCAAATCAAATTACATCTCCCCCAAATACTATTCACTTATATCAATTCCATCATCATGTACACTATAAATTATTTACATTAGTCTCAGTAAGAAAACACCCATACAAATTAATATTTAATATGCATATTTTTATCCAAACCCCTCGCCTGATCCTCCGCCAATGGCAAGATTCCGACACTGCCCCATTTGTCCAACTGTGTGCAGATGATGACGTTATGCGTTATTTTCTAAAAAAACTCGATGCGTCAGAAGCTACAGCATTTATGCAACGCCTACGTGATGCAATCGAAACACGCGGTTGGGGTTTATATGCCGTCGAGCTTAAAGCCACAGGCGAATTTATTGGTTTTATTGGCTTGCATGTACATCCTGCTGAATTTGAAATAGCCGATGCACCCGAAATTGGCTGGCGTTTACTGCCGCAATATTGGCATCAAGGTTATGCCACCGAAGGTGCAAAAGCTGTACTCAAACATGCATTTAGAAACCTAAGATTAGACAAGGTCATATCATTCACAGCGAGTTTAAACACTCCATCTGAACGTGTGATGCAACGCATTGGTATACAAAAAATCCGTGAATTTAATCATCCACGTGTAGCTGCGGATCACCCATTAAACCGTCATGTACTCTATGAAATACAGCGTAGTGACTATTTACACATTCCATTTTGCTAATTGAATATTTATTCACAGCAAAACCAAAGCACATTAACTCTGCCAAACAGTGGTTATAGGTGATGTTAAATACTTTAATTTTAGTTACCGCAGGATTTCGTATAAGAAAACTAAATTATTCATTGAATCATATATAAAAACACGCTAAGTGCGGGGTTTAAGCAATAAAAATATCAATTGCTATGGCTTTGGAAGTAAAAATCATAAGTCACAATGCTAAAGCAACTCCAACCTGTTTAAGCATGCTTAATCAAAATGGCATACATAATCGACAACATCGGTGCATTGAACTTTAAAAATAGAATCTTGAGGAACAATAAAGCTTTCGCCAGACGTATATTGAACAAACTCGCCCTGCTCTCCAATTTGCACAACACACTGCTCCGATGTGATTTCAACACGTTCTTTCACATGCGCCTCAAACGTCATGGGTTGTTCTGATGGCAAAAATACACCGATGGTTTTTTGACTACCATCTTCCATTTTTAAAACATGGCTCACCGATCTACCGCCATAATGAACCGTAGGCTTTTTTACAATTGAGACGAAATCAAACTGATTTAACATAGCGTGCCTCACATAGCAATTTATTATGATCAATTATTAAGCAGTTTATATTAAACAATATAGTGGATTCAATCTTCATCAGATTTAGATCTAAAATTTTGAAAAACCATGAATCAGAGTTGAACTTCAAATATACCAATAAATATTTCAACTCAGCTTAGATTGAAACTCTCCGTTATTTTCACATATGAATGTTACCAATTTTGTGTATGACAGGACTTATTTCATTTTTATCATTTTTTCAGCAATACATTTTAAAATTTGTTATATAGACCTAAACTTATACAAATGACGTACTTAAATAGTTTAATTATAAATAATATATTGTTTTTACTTATTAAATTATTTAATTAAACATATTCCATATACATTTTTGGTGCTAAGCATAACTTTTTAAATCACTATATTGAATAATAAAAAATTGATATGATGCCTAGCGAAATATAGAGATTTGCTTTATTAAATCTTTTGTTTACAGCAGCTTGCAATGGCTATCTTTTCCCATTTGGAAATAGACTCAGATCTAATTGTATAAGTCTGTGTAGCATTTTAAATTATTAAGCATCTATCAGCCTGTCTGATAAAAGACTTAAGTAAATCTCTCCATAATATGATTTGTGAATTTATTAATTTTATAAATTTACTCGGGTGAATATATGAAAAAGCTCCTAGGATTAGTTCTCGGTTTATCTGTGGGCCTTTCAGGCTGTGGTAAACAAGAAGCTCCTGCAACTGACGCCGCACAACAAAAAGACACTGCAGAAGTCCAAACTGTTACCATGGCTTCGACTGGTTCAGATGCTGATATTTGGCGCTATATTGCTACGCTTCCTGAAACCAAAGAAGCTGGCATTAAACTTGAAGTGAAAAACTTTACTGACTATGTGTCTATGAACACTGCTGTAGCGAACAAAGAAATTGATGTTAATGCATTCCAGTCATATGCCTATATGGTTGCGTTTAATGACAATAATAAAGATAAAATCGCACCGCTTTCGACTACTTATTTAGAGCCAATGGGTATCTATTCAAGCAAAGTCAAAAAACTTGAAGAGTTCAAAACAGGTGCAACAATCGCGATTCCAAATGATGGCGCAAACGAATCACGTGCATTGTTACTACTTCAATCTGCTGGCTTAATCAAACTTAAAGCTGATTTTGACGATGTAAAAGGCACACCTGCTGACGTAACTGAAAATGCGAAGAAAATCGTAATCAAACCAATTCAAATGGCGACTGCTGTTCGTGTTAAAGACGAAGTTGATGCGATTGTTTTGGGTAATACCCTTGCGATGGAAGGTGGTTTAAACGTACTGAAAGATGCGGTTTACTATGAGCCAATCGACCAAAGTACAAAAATGAACGTGAACATTCTTGCTGTTGCTGCTGACCGTCAAAATGACCCAGTTCTACAAAAAGTAGGCGCGCTTTATCACACTCCAGCAGTTAAAGCTTACATCGATGAACATTTTGGTGGTACTAAAATTGATGTAAACAAACCAACTAGCTACCTCACTGAAGCAAAATAGTAATATAATTTCTTCAAATAAACAGGCAAAGTTTACTTTGCCTGTTTTTTCATTTCTGAACCTTTTTTGACGCTATGATCCAATTTAAAAATATCTCCAAGCATTTTGAGCTTAAAGGCCAAACCGTTACAGCACTGGATCAGATTAATCTGGACATTCCAGATGGCTGTATTTTCGGTCTAATTGGCTACAGTGGTGCAGGCAAAAGTACCTTAATCCGTTTAATTAATTTGCTAGAACGTCCGAGTGAAGGGCAAATTATTATTCATGATAAAGACTTTACTGCTTTAAATTCGGCAGAGCTTCGTCAAGAAAGAACCAATATTGGCATGATCTTCCAGCACTTCAATTTACTACAAACCAAAACAGTTGCAGAAAATATTGAAATGCCACTTAAACTTTTAGGTGTGTCTAAAGCTGAACGCCAAAAACGTTTAGAAGAGTTGCTCGAATTTATTGACTTAAAACATAAGAAAAATGCTTATCCAGATGAGCTCTCTGGTGGTCAAAAACAACGTGTCGGGATTGCCCGTGCGCTAGCCAATCATCCTAAAATTTTACTGTGTGATGAAGCAACATCTGCTCTCGATCCGCAAACCACCAAATCGGTATTGGCGTTATTAAAGAAAATCAATCAAGAACAAGGCATTACTATTGTGATGGTCACCCATGAAATGGATGTGATTGAATCCGTTTGTGATTATGTCGCGGTAATGGAACAAGGGAAAGTCATCGAACATGGCTCAACCTTAGAGATTTTTAGTCAGCCAAAACACAATACAACCAAAAACTTTATTCAAACTGTATTGCAGCAACAGCTGCCTGTTAATATTTTAAATAATCTAGAAAATCAAAATCATAACAGTATTTATTGTTTAAAATTCCTCGGCAGTTCGGCACAAGAAACTGTCATTCAGGCGGTAATTAAACAGTTTGATATTAGCCTGAATATTTTGTTTGCCAATATGACTGAAATTAATGGTGCGGTGATTGGACAAATGTTCGTTCAGCTATTAGGTGATGCAGCATTGATTCAACAAGCAGTGGCGTTCTTAGAACAACATGGCGTTGAAGTCACTCAAGCAGGAGTTCAGCAATGAGAGATTTAATTGTTCAATGGCTGACTCAAATTACAGCACCCTTTTGGAAAAGTTCTTTGTCTATGGATCAGTTCGTCACTGCCCTACAAGAAACTTTTCACATGGTGTTCTTTGCCATGCTCTTTGGCTGTATTTGGGGTTTTATCCAGGCCGTGATTTTATATGTCTCACGTCCACAAGGTATTTTGCCTAACCGTGTCATCTACCATGGTTTGAACCCGATAGTGAATGCGCTGCGTTCATTGCCATTTATTATCCTCCTGATTGCGGTCATCCCTTTGACCAAAGTCATTGTAGGGACTTCCATCGGGACTTGGGCTGCAATTGTTCCTCTCACAATCTATGTTGGTCCTTACATTGGTCGTCTGATTGAAACTTCGTTGCTTGAAGTGAATGACGGCATCATTGAGTCTGCTCAAGCGATGGGTGCATCTCCGCTGCAAATCATTACTAAATTTGTCCTACCAGAGTCTCGTAGCTCTTTAATTTTAAACTTAACGACTGCAACCATTAGCTTAATTGGCGCAACAGCCATGGCGGGTGCAGTTGGAGCAGGCGGAATCGGTGACCTTGCTATTTCTTATGGTTATCAACGTTTTGATAGTAGCGTGGTGATCATGACCGTGATTGTCTTATTGATTTTGGTGCAAATTGTACAAAGTCTTGGCGATTGGTTATCGAAGTTACGTTGAGCCATCACGATTTATATAAGCTCTCTTCGGAGGGCTTTTTAGTGTTTAAAATTTAGTTTTTAATGCAGAACTAAAACCAAGATTTCTTTGACCCTAAATTATTTTGACGGCAAATTAGCAACACCATAAAATTTAAAATATAACCTTCAATATTACGTTTACAAAAAACTTGAATGAGTACAAAATATCAAAAGAACAGGATTTTATATTCCCCATGGAAACTACACTGACAGCAAAAATTTTCCGCATAACTTTTTTCACAACAGCGATATTGATCACTTCAGCAGCATCTGCATCCATTGCTGATTATGACTATGTAACTAGTATTAAAGCAAATGATGTTGACTTAGCCTCACCCTTGCCTGCATCTAAAGCAAATGCATTAATCAGCAAAAATCCAGTAAAGCTTAAAATTTGAATATTCAGAATGTAACGGCAATACTGAATTTCATATCACATCAAAAGGTAAATTTCTAAAATTTGAAATTTATGCTGAGGACAATCCTCAAGTTAAAAATGATTCATTCTATAAAAATAAAAGCAGCTTCGTCCAACTTGGACAGACCAAAGGGGATGTTTGGATGGAATGGGATAAATCCACTCAAATACGCGATAAAATTCAAATTGGGTCGAAACATCTGATAAGCCAATGTGACTATCAACAATTTGTAAAAGACTTTATCAAAAGTGCAAAATTGGCCAATCCAAATGAAGTGGCTTATGTGATTTTACTCTCACCTACTCATGCCAAATCCCTGCTGAAAGAGCCGCAAAATTATGATTTACCCTATATTGGTAACCTAGCCTTCAACTTTAAAAATGGCAAATTACCTGCCTTTTCAGTGAATCAAGGTATTGCTTGCTAAATGGTGCTTGTCATACAGCGTTTATTGATTAAACAGTGAATTTATAAATCTGCATAAAGCCATGCAATAAACGCAAGTTTGATCTCAGAGCATGCTAAAATCAGCAGCTGTTTTCGCAGGGACTCATCTATGCACTTTGTACATCTTGGTATTTTTACAGAATTTTCCATTACTGAATCTATTGTACGTATACCTGATCTTGTAAAAGCTGCAGCTGCAGATGAAATGCCCGCTCTGGCCATTACTGACCTTTCAAATCTTCATGCTGCTGTAAAATTCTATAAAAAGTGCTTAGATAAAGGCATTAAACCCATATTTGGTTCAACCATTCGTTTGAATGATGCTGAACACAAAGCTACTCTTCTAGCGATGACCAATAAAGGTTGGCGCAGTCTAACAGAGTTGGTTTCTGAAGGTTATATTTCAGGTCAACAGCTTGATATTCCTTGCGTAAAAAAAGATTGGATTTTAAATCAACATCAAGACTTGATTGTTTTACTGGGTATGCAAAGTGATGTCGGCAAAATGCTTTGCTCGTCCAACCCGCAAAAAGCTGAACCATTGTTAGCCGACTGGGTCGAAAAATTTGGCAATCGTGTTTACTTGGCTATTACCCGAACTGAACGCTCAGGTGAAGAAGACTTCATTCACGAAGCTGTAAAACTTGCGAAGAAATTTAACATAGGTGTTGTTGCACATAATGATGTGCACTTTGTGCGTAAAGAAGACTTCGAAGCGCATGAAGCACGTGTTTGTATTGCCGATGGATATGTCCTCGGTGACAATCGTCGTCCTAAAAATTATAGCCCTGAACAGTATTTCAAAACTGCTGCGGAAATGACTGAGCTCTTTTCAGACATTCCAACAGCTATTGAAAACACCTATCACATTGCACGACGTTGTAATGTGTCATTACGCTTAGGCTTCCATGACCTTCCTGATTATCCAATCCCTGAAGGTCATACCATTGACACCTATTTTGAACATTTATCAAAAGAAGGTTTAGAAGAACGCTTAGCGCATTTATATCCTGTCGAACAGCGTGGTGACGACTGGCCAGAAATTCGTAAGCCTTATGATGAACGTTTGGCTTATGAAGTCGGGATCATCCTGACCATGCAATTCCCGGGTTACTTCCTGATTGTCATGGACTTTATTCAATGGTCTAAAGGTAATGGCGTCCCTGTCGGTCCAGGCCGTGGTTCGGGTGCAGGTTCATTGGTTGCCTATAGTTTAAAAATTACCGACCTTGATCCACTGCGTTATGACCTACTTTTCGAACGTTTCTTAAACCCAGAACGTGTATCGATGCCCGACTTTGATGTCGATTTCTGTATTGCAGGTCGTGACCGTGTTATTGACTATGTTGCACGAACATACGGTCGTGATGCGGTATCTCAGATTGCAACTTTCGGGACCATGGCGGCAAAAGGTGCGATTCGTGACGTTGCCCGTGTCTTGGGTAAATCTTATGGTTTAGCTGACCGAATTTCTAAAATGATTCCAACCAAGCCTTTAGGTTTAAGTTTGGAAGAATCGATTGAGGCCGAACCACAACTCAAAGATATTGTCACTAACCCATCGAATCCTGATAACGACGATGCAGCCGAAATTTGGGAAATGGCACTCAAACTTGAAGGCATTACCCGTAATACAGGTAAGCACGCCGGTGGTGTGGTCATTGCACCAACCAAGTTAACCGACTATTCGGCAGTACTCTGTGATGCAGATGGAACTAACCGTGTCGCCCAATTCGATAAAGACGATGTGGAAGCAGCCGGCCTAGTCAAATTCGACTTCTTGGGCTTACGTAACTTAACGGTAATTGAAGATGCCATTAAGCACATCAATGCCCGTCCAGATATCACTACACCTGTCGATATTTCCCTGATTCCTTTGGATGACAAACCTGCCTATGCCGTGTTCGCAGATGCGAATACCACAGCGGTCTTCCAGTTTGAATCCGTCGGCATGAAAAAAATGCTGAAAGAGGCTCGTCCAAGTAAGTTCGAAGAAATTATTGCCTTCGTATCGTTATACCGTCCGGGCCCGATGGATCTAATTCCTGACTTTATTTTCCGTATGCATGGTGGCGAGTTTGAATACTTACATCCATTACTGGAAAGTGTCCTTGAACCGACGTACGGCATTATGGTGTATCAGGAACAGGTAATGCAGGCAGCGCAATTCTGTGCTGGCTATAGCTTGGGTGGTGCGGATTTACTTCGTCGTGCCATGGGTAAAAAGAAAGTCGAAGAAATGATTAAGCACCGTCAGATCTTTACTGAAGGTGCTGCAACCAAAGGTATTGATGCGGATACGGCCAACCATATCTTCGACTATATGGAAAAATTCGCAGGCTATGGTTTTAACAAATCCCATGCCGCAGCCTATGCCCTTGTTGCATATCAAACCGCTTGGTTAAAAGCACATTTCCCTGCTGAATTTATGTCAGCAGTGATGACCTCGGAAATGCAGAATACCGATAACGTGGTATTCTTAATCGATGACTGTCGTATTAATGGTCTTGAAGTCTTGCCACCTTCGGTCAATATGTCTTTATATAATTTCCATGCCAGCGATCCAAAAACCATCGTCTATGGTTTAGGTGCGATCAAGGGTGTCGGTGAAGCTGCCATGCAGTCTGTGATTGACTCACGTATCCAAGATGGCCCATATAAAGATCTTTTTGACTTCTGTCATCGTATTGACCTAAAAAAAATCAATAAGCGCACGCTTGAAGCATTGATTCGTGGTGGCGCATTGGATTGTTTAGGATTAGAACGCGCTGACTTGATGGCGCAATTGCCAGAAGCTGTACAAGCGGCTGACCAAGCCCGTACAAACCGCGAAACAGGGATGATGGACCTGTTTGGCGAAGTGGAAGAAGTTCAACGTAAACCTGCCAAACCAGTCAAACCGTGGTCAGATGAAGTTCGTCTCAAAGGTGAAAAAGACACACTCGGCCTTTATTTAACAGGTCACCCGATTGATGTGTATCGCCCAGAGTTAAAAGCCTTTATTTCACAGCGCATTAATGAGCTTACGCCTACACGACGTGGTGTCACTACAGTATTTGCAGGCCTAGTCGTCGATGTAGCCAACTTCCCGAACCGTATGATGGTGACGCTCGATGATGGTACTGCACGTATTGAAGTGTCTGCGAATCACGAACGTTTTAACCGCTTCAAAGACGTGATTCAAAACGAAAAAGTGGTGGTGATTGAAGGTGAAATTTATGAACGTGAAGGTTTTGACCGCCCAATGGGTCGCTTAACCAAAGCCTTCAGTCTGAATGAAATCCGTCAAAAACGTGCCAATGCCATTCAAATTAAATTAACACCTGAACATTTTAGTAAAACGCTATCACGCGACATCCAAAATATTTTACTGCCTTTCTGCAATGTCGATATGTGTACGCATATACCAGTGCAGTTATATATTGACTATCCATATGCGACGGCCGACATTCATTTGGGCTTAAACTGGAAAGTTGCCCCACTAGATGAATTACTGTCTAAGCTGCGTGACTACTTCGGTAAAGAATCTTTGCATGTCGAATATCATGTCAAATCCAAAGCAGCCAAAGCGGTAAGTTATGAACAAGCTTCTATTCCTGCGCAGGTTCCGCCACCGCCAGATGGGATGAGCATGGATGATGCCATGGATTTATACCAAGCAGAAGCCAATCAATTTTCTTAAAGTTTAAACGCTGTTTGAACTGCTTTTTTAAATAAACATATTGGAAATATCATGAATCAAACTGACAATGCTGCGGTTTCAGCACATCTCTCCCATGTGCGTATTGTCATGGTGAACACAACATTACCCGCAAATATTGGTAGTGCATTACGTGCCATGAAAACCATGGGACTTTCAAAGTTGGTCTTAGTTGCACCTAAGACTTACCCGCATCCAGACATTAATGCCTTGGCTGCCGGTGCTGTCGATTTAATTGATCAAATTGAAATCGTTGAATCATTAGAAGATGCCATTAAAGATTGTCATATTGTCTTTGGTACTAGTGCGCGTAGTCGTACCATCCCATGGCCTTTACTTGATGCTCGCCCTGCTGCTGAAATGTCTCTCAAAGCGGTCTGTGAACAACAACAAGAAATTGCCGTGGTGTTTGGCCGTGAAGACCGTGGTTTGACCAATGAAGAATTGGCAATGGCCAACTACCATGTCACTATTCCAGTAAATACTGAATATGGCGTCTTAAACGTTGCCCAAGCGATTCAAGTCATTTGCTATGAAATGCGCATGGCCGCCCTTGCACATACTGAGTTAACTGCAAATCCTGATGCCAAGATGCATGTTACCAATGACATCGATATGGAATGGGATGAGCCTTTGGTGACCCATGAAATGATGGAACAGTTCTACCCGCATATTGAAAAAATGCTGGCAGAGATTGAATTTATGGATCCAAAAAATCCAAGATTATTACCTTTACGCTTGCGTCGCTTATTTGGACGTATACAATTAGATCGTATGGAATACCACTTATTACGTGGCATCTTTAGCCGAGTACAGGCTTTAAATAACGGAACATGGAAAAAATCTACAGACAATGAGGATCAATCTAATGCTTAAGCAGCTCAAAGAAGATATACAAGCTGTATTCGCGCGCGATCCTGCTGCACGAAATACGCTCGAAGTCTTAACGACTTATCCAGGAATTCATGCCTTAATCATGCATCGTATGGCACATGAACTTTGGAAAAAAGAGTGTAAAGGCTCAGCTCGTCTATTATCTTCTTTTAGCCGCTTTGCCACAGGCATTGAGATTCATCCGGGTGCGAAAATCGGTCGTCGTTTCTTCATTGACCACGGTATGGGTGTGGTGATTGGTGAAACAGCTGAAATTGGTGATGATGTCACCCTTTACCATGGTGTGACCTTAGGGGGCACAACTTGGAATAAAGGCAAACGTCACCCCACCTTGGAAGATGGCGTAGTGGTTGGCGCTGGTGCAAAGATCTTAGGCCCATTTACGGTAGGTAAAAATGCCAAAGTCGGCTCAAATGCCGTGGTGACTAAAGAAGTTCCTGCGGATACTACCGCTGTAGGTAATCCAGCACGCTTTATCACGAAAGATAAGCCAAAAGATGAAGCTGAAAGCCGTCGTCGCGATTATGCAGAAAGTATTGGTTTCCAACCGTATGCTGCAACACAAGACCAAACTGACCCAATGTTAGAAGGTATGCGTGTGTTGTTAGATCGTATTCAGCACAATGAAAAACGTATGAATAATTTGTGTCAGCGTTTGTCTCTCCTTGACCCAACGTTCAAAAAGCAACAGCTCAATGAACAACCTTTTAGTCAGGAAGAACTTAAAATCATTGAAGATGTGCGCCGCGAATGCGAAGCTCAAAGTAATCAATCTAAAGCTTAACCAAAAGCAATCAGAATAAGTTGCCTTTAACTTGCATGTTGTTCAGAGTTTTTTTAGACTGACCAACATGCTTTTTTGTATAAAATAAATTAATGGATGAATCATATGACGCTTAAGCCCTTGGCAGTTGCTTGTATTGCTTTGACCCTTGCCGCTTGTGGAAGCGCCCCAACTAAAAATAATGCACCTAAAGATGCCATGATTTTTGTAGAGCCTGAACTGACTCCACCGTTCTACGCACTCAACCCATTTAACTACGATGCACCACCTCCTTTTGAATTAAATTTACAAAAAGCTGCAGCACAACCTGTGACTAAGATGGTGGTAACTAGCCCGACCGACCCATCTAAACAACTGACACTTGAAGAAAACCGTCTGATTATTCCAATTGTAGACAGCAAAGAACGTTCAATGAAATTTGCTGCTTTAGCGGGTGATAATGAAATCGACATTACTGAAATTGATGATTTCTTACAGCTCGTTGAAGGTAAAGCACGTCACTATCCACCACGTTTTGTTCAACGCCAAGAACGTAAAGGGTTTGAACTTAAACTTAAAGAAGTGACGCAAAAATTAGATACCCTTGCATCTAAAGACAACGCTTCTTTTGATGTTTTAGTACGTGCATTTAAAGCCAGTGTGATGGCACGTAACCTCGACTTAGGTTCTGTATACACTACTAAATCATTGACTTACGCACAGCGTATTTTAAAAATCAACCAAGATGATGCTGAAGCAAACTTCTGGTTCGGTTTTGGTTTGTCTGAAGGTGGTGGTCAACGTGAAGCGATTCCATACCTAGACAAAGCGATGAAAGCGGGTGTTCAAGAAGCGTATCTATCTGCAGCAAATAACTACATTGCAATGGAACAAAAAAAGAACGCAATTCAGGTCTTAAAGAACTATAAAGTCAAATACCCACAAGAAGGCGAAGTCGCTGACCGCTTAATTCAAGAAATTGAAAAACAAGGCCGTTGGAATGTTTGGCAAGTTTTAAATCCGCCTAAAGCTGCGTCTTAATTGTAACGATTTAGAAAATTCTTTTGAAAAAAGACCGTTTTAACGGTCTTTTTTCATTTAAGGCGAATTGAAAATCCTGACAATTATCGTATGATTTGAAAATATTTAACCCAATGTGCGACCCCTTTATGCAGCTAAATACTAAAACAATACTGCTCCTTGGAATCATGAGTACCAGCGTCCTGAGTGGATGTCAGGTCGTCAGTGTCAAAAACCAAAAACTCAACGTTTCTATTGCCAATGAACGTGAAAGTATTATTTCTCGAAACAAACTCAGCGAAGCCAGTTTAAATGTCTTGTCGATGACAGGTCGTGAAGCCAAAGCGTGTATAGAAGACCCGAAAGCCTGTGTTGATGAACTACAACAAATCCCACAAATTCAAGACGAACAGTTACTGTCTACGGCAAGTGAATTATATTTAGCAAAAGCCATTGAATATGAGTCTTCTTCTGCCTGTAAATTAGGTTTACTGAGTAGCCACAAATCAGAAGAAAAACAAAAAATTGAACAAGACACTTATAACAAATGTTTAGATCAACAGCTGACGCTACTGGATAAAAGTATTCGCTATAGCTATGCCTATATGTTTAAAACCAAACGTGCGCCTGCTGACCGTATTTTTGATAACCGCCAAGTTCAAATCCGAGATTTCTATAATCAAGGGATTGCTAAACTGGTTAGCAGCTATGCACTACGTTATAAACCGCAAGAAGTCACCCAACAGATCAAAGTCGGACAAACCACCTATCATATTGACTTCAGCCATTACCCAGAACTCAAAAATCGTAAAATTGAACAATTGATGTCAACCTATAACCTCAACTTCTCAGGTTTACGTTCAATTACCCGCCGAGATGGTTTTGGTTCCGAATTCCTTGTGGTTTTACCCGAAGAACATACAGTTGAAACAGGCAAAGCCAAATACATTATCAACCCAATAGATTTTAAATATCCGTCTGGTTCAAACCCTAATATCCATCAAGCGCGCTATTTAGCTGCAACCTTAACAGCGGAACCTGTAAGCACCACAACTTCAGTTGATCAAATTTTAAATCAGCATGAGTTTCAAATTAAGGCTTACGACCCGTACAAATATGAACAGGTCAATATTGCCAATAAAAACTATGCCCTTGCAGCCAATTTTTCTGCACCTTATGGTCTTTGGTTAGCACAAAACAACTTGGGCAAGGCAGCGTATTTATCCCTGATTGACCGTGATGAAAAACTCACGATGCCACATTTATACATGCTTGAACCATATAATCCTGACAAAAAAGTCATCGTTTTGGTACATGGTCTTGCTAGTAGCCCTGAAGCATGGATTCGTCTCACCAACGATATTATGGGCGATTCAGTGCTACGTGAGCACTATCAAGTGTGGCAAGTGTTCTACTCAACCAACATGCCGATTATTGAAAGCCGCTTCCAAATTTATTCCATATTGACTCAAACTTTTAATAAAGTCGACGCCAATGCTGCAGCTAAAAAAGATGCGGTTTTAGTTGGTCATAGTATGGGCGGAATTATTGCACGACTACTGGTTAGCCAAGCCGATACCACACAATCTGCTTTAAAAATGATGAACTCACGTCAATTAAATCAGTACCGCAATATTCCAGTCGTGAAGCAGCGTATGGTGATTGACGAAATTCCAAATTTCAGCCGTGCGATATTCTTGGCTGCACCGCATCGTGGTACTGAATACGCAGATCGTTGGTTTACCAAAGCTGCTCGAAAAATCATTAAACTTCCAGGCGCTTTCTTATCGGCCATGGGTGATGTCTTAACCCAAGAAGAAGACCTGAAAGATTTATTCCGTGAAATCGACCATGGCTTAATCCAAAATGGACCAAGTGACTTAAGCCATCAATCTAAATTTATTGCGCTCACTGAAGATATTCAACCGCGTAAAGGCTTGAAGTTTCACTCAATTATGGGAAATAACACAAACAGCCAAGATAAAAATGTAATCTCAGATGATGTCGTGCCATACACCAGTGCGCATTTAGAGGGTGCTGTTTCAGAAAAGATCATTAAAGGTGGTCATTCAATTCAAGAAACCCCAGAAGCTGTACTCGAACTGCGCCGTATACTACGATTGCATTTGATTGAACTTGGCCTCTATAAACCATAATCCAATACAGCATTTAATTTGATCTACATATTTTAAAACCGATCTCAGGATCGGTTTTTTTCATTTCTGCATTTACTTGAATATGCCAATATTCACATAATTATTATATAAGCCTTTATTTTTTAATCATTTTAAAACTAAAAATCACTTGTTAAATTTTATACAAATCTTATATTAGAGATAAATACGGGTTAAATATAGACAAAAAAGTTGTGCACATATCCTAAATTTTTTATGAGCATATCGAATTATGAAATTAAAAGGCTCAAAGTTACTTCATCGGGATGAAATTGAGGGTTTAATCAAAACTCGATTAAATAAAGTTTATTTTACGCCAAATTTAGAATCCATTTATCAGCCGCTCTACCGTGATGAAGCGGCGAAAGAATTTCGTTTTCGCGGGATCATTATTTTTCTCCTGTATGCCCTGTTATGTTCGGGGATTTATCAAGTGATCCCTGCGGGTCATGACGCAGTTTTATGGATTTCTCTGTACATTTGGGTGGGGATTATCATTCTGAGTGCATGGGTTTTATCTTTTATTCCGCGTTTAAACCCTTATTTTGATGCTTATACTTGTCTAGGTTCGATGTGCGCTGTTGCGATCACATTTATCATCATTACTATGATTGGTAATTATCACAATGATGCGCTATTACATGCTGCCATGATGTATGCCGTGGTCATCCTCTACGCCTTTGTTGGTATGCGTTTTTATACTGCCGTGGTTGCGGGTTGGTGCGGTGGCTTGATTGGATACATCATTACCAAAGCTTTTGATTTTCAAATTGACTGGACGTTCTTAAATCGTACCTATACCTATAGTAGCTTTCTGGGTATGGCGATTGCCTATGTAATCGACCGTCAACACCGTGAAAATTTCTTGCAAAATTGCATTATTGAACTGCATCAAAATGAGATGCAAAAGCAATCTGAACAATTGAAAAAAATGACAGAGCATGACCCATTGACTGGGCTTGCAAACCGTCGTCAGTTATCTGAAGCATTAGAACAGCAATGGCGTTATGCCCTACGTCATCAACAACCGTTAAGCATCATGATGATCGATATCGATTTTTTTAAAAATTATAATGATCATTTAGGACATCAGGCGGGTGATATCTGCCTGACCCAAATTGCAGAGGTCTTATCTCAAATTACCAATCGAAGTGGTGAGTTAGCTGCGCGCTACGGTGGAGAAGAGTTTTTACTCCTCTTTCCAATGTTAACTGAAGCTGAGATTGAGCCTTTGGCAGCAGATTTATTACACCGTATTCAATCTCTCGAACTTCCACATCCAGCCAGCCATATTTCAAAATTTGTGACGATTAGCATCGGTACGGCAACGATCATTCCATCTGAATCTGATCAAATTCAAAAATTTATATTGGCTGCCGATCAAGCACTTTGCCTTGCAAAAGGCAGTGGTCGTAACCAATATCGATTAGCTCAGGCTGAAGCGCAGTTAGATGTTTGAGTCAGTCTATCGCTTTGTAAATGTATCGATTATTGAATTTACACATAGACTTTTTAGCGTTTATAAATAAAATTTTGACTGCTTTTTTTACATGCAGACAAACCTTTTCTGGCATTTTCTTGTCACTTTTTTTGCTAGAATCAGCAACACGATTTGTTAACGTACACCTGTGGTTTTGAATGAAGAGACAATATAAATATAAGGACTTTTTCTAAATCCAATTTTCATCAAAACAGTGTCATTCGTTTAGCAGCGCACAAATTTTTATTTTAAGGTATTTCGTTTCATGCAAGCTGATAATTCCAAAGTTGACCTTTCAACCCTGACCCCGATGATGCATTAGTATCTTATTATTGATTTTACTATATTTTTTATATCAAATTAGGATTTAGCATACCAAAAGGTATACATAATAAAAAAAGCATGCTCCTAAGAGCATGCTTTTCGGTTTAAATCTTCTAAGAGCAACTCTATCATATCATGCTGATGTTTTTCTATACTATCTTCATTCCACTCAGATCCTTTCTTTTTAGCAACCTGCATCATCAACTCTAACTTCAAACTGATTGGCACTTTCTTATGCTCGTCTAGCCAATTGGCTTTTTGAATCGGCATGTCATTGGTGAGTGAAGAATTTTCACTTTGGTTCAATAACCCTAAATTACCTAGACTATCTAAAACTTGTTCAGGTAAAGGCTCACCCACCTTCGGATTCTGCGGATAAAAATGCTCAATCGAATCCTTATAGCTAAAGTAAAACTTAGTAGGGCTTCCTTTTTCCTTTTTTAACAAAAGATAATCTAGATAGTTCAAACAAAAATTTGAGATTTTCTGATAAGTCAAATGGGTTTTTATATCTTCTGCAGTGACCACATTGTTACGATCAGCTTCGTCGCCATACATAAAATTTTCATAGTCTTCCTTGTCAGCACTTAAGTAACGCTTCTTAATCAAAGTACGCGCCAAATTTTCCACAAATTCAAAATAGGCAATTAAGCTAATTTCTTTGTCACTATGAACTGTGAGCCAATATAAAACGCTTAACAACCAGTTCTTACGTGAATGTGTCGGATAGGAAACATGAAATGCAGATAGAAGCATCACGAGGTTTCTTTGACCACCTTCTAATGCTAATTCATTTTCTCCCTCCACTTCAGATTGTGAAAAGGTATTCACATAGCTCACATTACCAGAACTATAGTATTTAGGTTTCTTGAGTGACCAACCTTTGTGCTGAGGGCTATTCTCCCGTTTAATGATATATAGATCGAATAAATATCGTGTTTTCAAAAGAAGGTAGATAAAGGCTTTTGCATGACTTGCATCTATAATCGTTTTTTTAAAGCTTTCCAATAAAGTTTTGTCATCAAGTGCAATCTTGCTAGCATCGCTATCTTTCAACTGCGTTTTGACATAAATTTTCAAAACTTGCATCAGGAAGTTTGGATAATCAATGATGCTTGCAAAACGCTCACTCGATTCTTCATTGGGCTTCTGGCTCATAGGGACAGGATTAAGCTTTAGAATTCCTTCTAAAGTCAGCTTATCCCCATAAGAGCTATTACCTTCTGTACTTACATCTTTCGATTGCGTTTCGAGAGGTAGGCATGACTTCAATTTTTCGTAGTCTTCGACACACCATTCATGATATGAACTACCAAATATTTGCTTTCTATCAGTGGGGTTAAAACCATAGGCAACATATTTGTACATATCCTGACACGCTGACCAAACTTGATGAACAATATGACGGTCTTTATCTTCAGCACTTAACAAACTCAGGAAATGAGCCTTAATCACTTCATGCGCTTCTAACTGCTCCCCACGGTTATTCAGTGCATCAAAATAATGTGTCACATCAGCAAGCTCTGGAATGATCGTGCGTAAAATTACAACCTGATCCAATAGATAGTCTGTAAACTCTGCAAGTTTATCTTCTTGGACAATATTGAGGCATTCTTGCTGAATAATGCGATACCCTCTGAGAATAGCGTGATCCCCATGTTGTGCGTTTAATCTATCCAATTCTTGTTCAATAGATTGATCATTCGCAAACCTCCATAATGCGCTTAAAAGAATTGCAGACTTTTCACGACTTTCAAATTTTAAGCGTATACAATTGAATTGATCTAGCTTTGCATTTTTAAGTTTAGATTTTAAGAATAAAGCTAAAAGATTTAAGGTTGTAAAGCGTTGCTGTCCATCTAGCACTTCAAAATAATGCTCTTTTTTTGCGACCACCAAACTACCGATATAATAGTTTTCAGGACTAGTCAGTGACTTTAGATAATAGTCGTAGACATCCTGTATCATTGCTGAAATCTGTGGTCTTCCCCAAGCATAGTTCCGTTGATATACAGGAATTTGGTAGTCAACATCTTCGCTCAATAGTTGCAAGATGGTAAATGGCTTTGATTGCTCTATAGACATTATTATTGCTCCGCCATGTATTTCATTTCTCTAAACAGCTTTTTAATGCCTTCAACTTTACTTTTACGACTTTTCTCACTTGTCTCATTTAAACCGATATAAATATCCAAGGAAAAATTAAAGAAATCTTTTGGTCTTAGTGATTGATCCAAACGCTTAAAGAGATTGTGATCCATCACATAGTTCTCAATACTGGACTCGTAAATGCTTGATTGTGTCAATCTCAAACGATATGCCCAAATAAATCCTATTTCCAAAGCACTTGAAAACTCCGCTTCACCAAAGCGATCATAGTAAGCCAATAGAAAAGCATTGAGCACTTTCTGGACATAGCCATCACCTGTTCTGTTCCTACCCGTATACTCATAGCCTTTAGAAGGCTCGGTGCCATTGATGACTTGCCAAATTTTTTTCGATATTGCTGTGGTTAATAATGGCATGACCCAATCACCATAATCTGGTGGATTAAGCAATCCTAAAGCTTTACTCTCATAATGGCTAAACCACTCAAAAAAACGTCGCCCATTGATCATGGTTTGAGTGATTTGAAATGGATAAGCCAAATGTATATTATCTACCTTGCGGAAGCGATCATTGTTGTACTCATCAACCATACTGTGCAAGATACGATATGATTGGCTCAGTGGAAACTGATCTTCCTGATGCAGTGACAAACCTTTAAAACCTTCCACCTGCTCTTTACCAAAGTAGAATGCCTTTTCCCCTTTCGTCCATTGTCTGATGGGATATAGCAGATGAGAAAATATCCGATTAACTTCCTTCTCATCCCTCTGCTCCCATTGCTGAACAGCTTTCGTTTTCAACTCAGATTCTGATGGATCAAATTCTCTCAGGTGGTATGCCTTCAACAAATCATGTGGATGAAGATCTAATCCTCTCGAATTCTGCGAGTCAAAAAATTGGAATGCTTCAGAAAGTTTGCTTAGTTCAACAACCACGAACTCACATTTACTTAGAAGAATATCAATATATTCTTCTAAGGACCTTGAGCGAGGCTTATCAATCAGCTTTTCAACAACTTCATAATTTCGCCGTAAGTTTTCTTGGGTGATACGGCATTTAGGAATCCCTAAACTGAACTCAGGTAAGCCCAACTTGTTAAGTTGAGCCTTCCTCGCCTGCAAAGCATGCCAAATCAAATAAAAAGTGAGTGTACGTTGCTGACCATCTACGATATCGCTTTTTGCTTCTACAGAGCCTTTATGTAAAACAATTGTCCCTAAACGATACTTATAACGCTCATCATCACGATTCTTTGCTGTGATTCCCGCAACAAAATAATCCAGGTCATCAAACAGCGTTCTGACATGCTTCTCTGTCCACTTATAAGGACGTTGATAATCAGGAATACTTAAAGCTTGTTGGTAAAGTTCTTTTAATGAGATAACTCTCGACTCTAAAGTTACTATGGTCATGTTTTTTCAATCTTAATTTCTAAATGTTCGTCATGCAGATTGCTCAAAATATTCTGATAAATTTGATAATTGTCAGAATCCTTTATGACAAAGACCACCTCATCAATGAACGAATAATCTGGCAAAGTGGACAATACTGTTCCTATGGCTATTTCTGCTGCCAATTGCTTTGGGAAAGCATAAACACCTGTAGAGATGGAGGGGAATGAAACTTTTTTAGCTCGCACTTCATTTGCTTTGATCAAAGCATTTGAATATGTAGTACACAGCAAATCTGCTTCATTATGATCACCATTCAACCATCTTGGTCCAACGGCATGAATAATATATTGTGCCGGCAAGTCACCTGCGATCGTCACCTCTGCCTGTCCCGTAGGACATCCACCTTTTAGCTTGTTTAACTCTATACAGGCTTGCTTCATCAGTAGTCCTGCTTTCTGATGGATTACGTAATCTAAACCACCTCCACCTAGTAGCGACTTATTCGCAGAGTTCACAATAGCATCCACAGCAAGCTTAGTGATATCCTCTTGTACTAACAGTATTTTTTTTCGTTTATTCATTTATATTGCTTTCAAGTATATCTTCATGAAAAGTAAATTCTTAATAAATAAAAACAAAATCATATGCTTACATAAAACTTCTCAATCAACTGGCGTGTCTTGACCAGCAAATTGCTAAACACGTTCTCCCGCTCAAACAGCTTAACCTTATAGTTTGGTAAGTCCTTCAACTCTTCTTTACGTGGTAGGCGTTTGGTGAACTCATAATGCTCCAGAACCTGCTTCATCGCTTCTGGTTTCAGGTTTTCCTCGGCACAAAGATGCTGATAGGCTTGTTCTTTTTCAGCATCCCAGAATGCAGCAAAAGCCGTTTGGACGCTTTGACCATTGATCATCTTCGGCATGTTTTCTTCAATGAATTTTTGAATCAGGTCTTGCTTATCGTGCAAGCTAATATCGCTACTGATTAAATCGTAAATTTGCGCTTGGTACTTCTGACGCTTGTCCTCTGAGTCTGTGTCCACGACCAGTTGTAGCAGGTTGATGATATAACCCACATTAATGCGGTCACTGTGCAGTAAATCCAGCTGAAAATCGACATCATCCAATACCGACACTTTGTCTTTCTTGGTAGTCTTTCTAACGGCACGGCATAGGTCAGCATACTTAGAGGCGAAATTCGCAAAGTGCTGCTTATCGAGTTGTGTTTGGTCTTGATCGTACTCAATAAAAGTCTGTAATTGCGCGTTGTAGCGCATCACTTCACGGAAAGCTTTAATAAATTCCAGTTGCTGTTCTTCAGTAACAAGATCATCGACTGATTGGTAATTGGGCGTTAAGGCAAACAATTTGCTCACCGCTGCTTGGTAATCCTGTTCGATTTCCGCATAGCTGGGAACAAGGACGATCTTGGTCGTTTCTTTATTGGAAAATAGTGCCAGCGCCTCATCTGTAGCGCGTTTTAGGTTACGGAAACAGATGATATTGCCAAATGGTTTTTTATCGTTGTAGACACGGTTGGTACGAGAGAATGCTTGAATCAAGCCATGATATTTTAGGTTTTTATCGACATACAAGGTATTTAGCGGCTTAGAGTCAAAGCCCGTGAGGAACATATTGACCACGATTAGAATATCAATCTGTCTGTTTTTTACGCGCTGTGCAATGTCGCGGTAGTACGCATAAAATTGATCACCAGAATTGTAGTTGGTTTTAAACTGTCGGTTGTAATTGGCAATGTAGCGATCCAGCTTATCCCGACTGGATGAATTGACCTGAGTTGGAATATCTGCGGCTTCTTCATGAATCAAGCCAGTTAAGTCATCAGTCGGTACAGCCTCATTTGCCGCATAGGAAAAGATGGTGGCAATGGTCAACGGTTTAAATATCCGACCTTGTGCTTCATCTTCAATTTGCTTTTCAGCCTGCACCTTTTCAAAGAGGTCGTAATATTGGGTCAGTGTTTCGACCGAACTGACACAGAACATTGCGGTAAATTCACGATTACGGGTTTTGGTATCGTGAATATTAACAATGTAGCGGGCAATCATTTCTAAGCGTTGTGGGTTGTCATACAGTTCTTTGGTATCGATGCCTTCTACATCTTCCTCATAACTTTCATTGGTCGCCATGCCTTTGGCGGTGTATTTGCCACGATAATCAATCTGGAACTGTAAGACGTTACGGTCGCGGATCGCATCGACAATCACGTATTTATGCAAACACTCATTAAACAGGTAGTCTGTGGTGAGTTTTAAACCTGCTTTGCTTTGGCTGTTCTTTTCAAAAATAGGCGTACCGGTAAAACCAAACATTTGTGCATTGCTGAAGAATTTTTTGATGTTCTGATGAGTCTCACCAAATTGACTGCGATGACATTCATCAAAAATAAAGACCACTTTTTTATTTTTAAGATAATCAATCGATTCTAAATAACGGTCTGTGCTGATGGCCCGATTGAGTTTTTGGATGGTGGTCACAATCAGTTTGTCATGACGTTGATCGAGCTGTTTTACCAAGGTCGATGTGTTATCGGTGCTGTCGACGCTGTCGGCTTTAAAAGCATTAAATTCGCGTGAGGTTTGCGTATCGAGGTCGTTACGATCGACCACAAACAAGACCTTTTCAACATCGGGCATTTGCATGATGATCTGACTGGCTTTAAATGAGGTCAGGGTTTTGCCTGAACCTGTAGTGTGCCAAATATAGCCGTTGTGATCGGAGTTTTGCACATGCTCCACAATTTTCTGTACTGCATAAATCTGATAGGGACGTAGCACCATCAGGCTTTTGGTGGTTTCTAGCAGCACCATGTACTGGGTCAGCATTTGGGTCAGATGCTGCTGATTCAGAAAAGCATCGGCAAAGTCGACAATTTCATTGATGTGTTTGTTACTCACATCAGCCCAAGGAAAGGCAAACTCAATGCCTGTCGTACCACTGGAGTAGTAACGGGTATTGGCGCCATTACTGATCACAAACAGCTGAATAAAACCAAACAGCCCTTGCCCTGCCCAATAGGCTTCACGAATATAGCGTTGCGTTTGATTAAAGGCTTCGGCAATTTCCATGCCGCGTTTTTTTAGCTCGATCTGCACCAATGGCAATCCATTGACCAACAGGGTTACATCAAAACGGCTGGTACGTCCATTGTAGTCTCGGTGGTCAATGGTGATTTGATTGGTCACCTGATAGATGTTTTTGCTTGGGTCATCTGACAGGAAAAAAATATGTTTGCTAGTGCCGTCATCAAATTTGACTGGGAACAGATCACGCAGATTCTTGGCTCGCTCAAACACTGTGCCTGTGTTTAAAAAACTGATGACTTGTTTCCATTCCGTTTCTGACAGTGGCGCAAGTCCATTGGCGCGTTCAATCTGGGTTTTCAGGTTAGACAGTAGTTGGCTTTCGTCCTTGAGCGTCACTGAGGCATAACCTAATTGTTGTAGCTGGCCAATCAGTTCGTTTTCAAGTTGATATTCACTTTGTACTGTCATTTCACTATCACTTTAAATCAATATTTAACAATAACTTAATTAACAAAATAACTAGAAATAACTAGAAATAACTAACGTTAGCTATTTTTTAGCTATTTTCCATGTCTTCCCTTCAGTTTCAATCAAACCATTTACACGCATTTTCTGCATTAAGTTCCTAATTCTATTTATCTTTTTATCCTGATCTAGAACCTGAGGTAATTTATCAACTAAAAGTTTTTCTAGTTCCGCACGTTTAGCTTGACCAAATTTTTTAAGATATTCCAAAATTAATCCTTGATAATGCTGATCATCTAATCCACGCATATCTAAATATTCAGCTTGTAAATCTGTTTGTTCTGCTACATTGGCTGAAATACAAAAGTTTGGCTTTCTACCCTCAATTAAGCCCTTTTTACGCAGTTCTGAAGCATCGGTATCTTGAATAGGTAGATTTTTTTGTACTTGATCTAAAGCAATAATATTACTTAAAGATAAATCAGGTAATTCAGCAAGTTTTCTTGCGTAATCCATGTTTAAAACTTTACCCGTAATCTTAACCTGCACTCTATTATTCTCAAGATCATAGTCAGGCATAGGAAAAAACTTTTCCCGTTGTTTTAAAAACATTCTTCGAATGCCACTACCAATGGTATCAATTAGATTCAACTGCATCATGGCATTGACCAAAAATGTATTACGGTACTTTTGTTCTGGTGAGTCCGATAAAATAACATGTTCAATTGATACTGGTAAAAAGCTTCCGTAATTTTGGAAAGTTAGTGTGGAATCTTCCTTTTCAACAATGGTAATACGCCCACCCAAACGGTAATCCTGATGAGCAATTGCATTGCTTAATGCTTCTCGAATGATATAAGGATCATATTGATCTACTTCTTCGGGAAATAATGTCCCACTCATTAAATAACGATACTTCAAGTTTCGAATTTTATGATAGACCTCATCTACAGCCAGCAAAAATGGTGTGTAGAAATGCTCATAGTCTTTTTCAATACCATCAGCACTTTTCAAAATCCACGTAATTTGAGCAACAGCAGGATTTATAAAATGAGCAGACTCAGGTAAGCCTAGCAACACAATTGCTGTATTTGTAATTTTCCCCTTAATAGTCAAACGTGCTTTATTTAAGAAGGTGACATCATCCCAATTTGGCACTTCTTCTGCTAACCTTGGATTTTTTCTTATAAATAATTGCCGTGCTTTAGCAATTGCAATTGGGTCTAGATCTTCAATGGTTGCATCTTGGCAAATTTCTGCACTCCAATCTGTAGACATGCTTTGCCAGATCTTTTTAGCTTTTTCTGGATAGTCTTTTAATTTTTTTGTAATACTACCTACACGAATATAGGCTTCATGCAAAAAGGTTACAGGCGTATGGCTTGTAGCAGGAATTTCGAACACAATAACTTTTTTACCATCTATCTCCACATCATAAATTTTGAAATCAAGGCGTGGATTCAAGCGTGATGATAACCAAAACTCTAGGTCTTCATTGCCTTTGGCTTTTTGTTTTTTTGGATCAAAATTCGTTCCTACTATACTTTGATCACTGTCTTTGACACCAAAAATGAGATAACCGTTCCGCTTATTACACAGGCATGCGCCATTCGCTAATGCAGAAATACGCTCACCTATTTCTTCTGCACTATGATAGTTTTCTTTAAATTCTAGCCATTCTTGTTCATTAGGCTCATTCACAAGTTGCTGAACAAGATTTTTAATATATTCAGTCATTTTAAATTCCTAATCAAACAAACATCTGCTGCAACAAGCCTTTTTTCCATTGTTTCGCTTGTTCAATTTGCTGTGCCACGACTTCAATTTTTTGGTCGATGGCAGAAAGGAAATTAGCGATTTTGGTTTGTTCTTCTAAGCTAGGTAAGCTAAAGGATAAACTCTTTAAATCAGTCTTACTAATCTTGGGCATACCAGTTCCTCCCACAATTTTTTGTATTGCGTTTTGCGCGTATTCACTATTTAAGAATTGATATATAAACAGATTATTATTGTAATCATTAACACGGAGTAATATTAAATTTGGAGCAACTGTAGCAGGCTTATTTAGTTCAGGTAATATAAATACTTTACCTACAGAAGCCCCGATATTTGTAAAAAGTATATCCCCTACAAATAAATTCGACTTACTCAAAAAATCATAACTAGCCTTATCTACAAATTTCGTTGCATTTTTAAATCCATTCGCAAGATCAACTTGTCTAACGTAATAAGCATAACCATCATCTGAAGGACAAACATTTTCTCGCAAACTTTGAAAGCTACCACTTGCCACATAATCAGTTATAAGTTTAAAGATTTTACTTAAACTTAACTCTTCCCACTCCCCAAATTCACTGCCATCATCCGCCTTAAAACGAATCTGCTGACTAAACAACTTCTGCATCATGCCTTGTTTGTATTGGCTCAGCAGCGCATGTTTTTCCGTGAGTTGGCTAATCTTTTCATCCACTGCAGAAAGAAAAGAGGCGATTTTGGTTTGTTCTCGGAGTGACAGCTTGTAAATAGGACACTCCAAAACCTCATCTTTTCGAAGATTTGTTTGTCCTACGCCACTATCAAAAGCCAAGTAATACTTATTTCTATTAAGCGGATATTGATAAAACTTTGATGAAAACTCTTCCTTAAACACAAGCATGCCAATTCGTTGATTTAAAGCATATTCTTTACCATCAACTATATGTATAAATTTAGCCAATGCCTTTCCATTCGGGACATCACTCATAACCATTACAAGTGAGTCATCAAATACTTTTTGGTGACACTCACTAACTCGTTTAAAAACAGCTCTATCACTAGAGATAAATTTTGAGTTTATAAGTATGTATTCACCATTTTCATCGACTACACCCTCATGTCCCTTGCCATTATAAAAATGAACAATATCAGTTAATAAAGCCTCTTCCCAGTCGTCATTAAACCCCTTGAAACGTAACTTCGGCGCAACCATTACTTCACCTCCGCAAAAGGTGAAACAATGCCTAGCTCTTTGCAAAAATCTGCAATGATGGCATCAGTCTTTTGGCTCTCAACTTCCAAAGCTTGAAGCTGTTGGGCAATCGCATCTAAATCAATCTCGGCTTCCGCTTCAAAGGTATCCACATAACGCGGAATATTCAGGTTGTAATCGTTATCTTTGACTTCTTGCAAAGTCGCGACATGCGCATATTTTTCAATATTTTCACGCTTTTCAAATGCCGCAACAATCTTATCCAAATGCTCAGGCAATAACTTATTTTGATTCTTCTGCTTTTCAAAATCGTTGCTGGCATCAATAAACAAAATATTGCCGCTATGCTCACGGTTTTTCTTCAACACCAAAATACAGGTCGGAATAGACGTACCATAGAAAATATTGGCGGGTAAACCAATAATGGCATCCACCACGTTCATCTGTTCAATCAAATACTGACGAATCACGCCCTCACTCGAACCTCGGAACAATACGCCATGCGGTAACACCACCGCCATAGTGCCGTTATCATCCAGTTGATACAGCATGTGCTGTACAAAAGCCATATCGGCTTTAGAACTTGGTGCCAGTTTGCCATACGCAGCAAAACGCTCGTCTTGTAAAAATAACGGATCGGCTGACCATTTTGCAGAAAATGGCGGATTCGCCACCACCGCATCAAACTTTTTATCTAAATGCTGCGGACGGGTTAAAGTGTTTTCCTGCTTGATGTCGAACTTGGCAAAATGCACATCATGCAAAATCATGTTCATGCGTGCCAAGTTGTAGGTGGTACGGTTCATTTCCTGACCGTAAATCATATCGACATCTTTCACTTCACGTTTTACCCGAAGCAATAATGAACCTGAACCACAAGTCGGGTCATAGACTGAACGTAAACGCTCTTTGCCTTGGGTGACAATCTTCGCCAGTAAAGTCGATACCGTTTGTGGCGTATAGAATTCCCCCGCTTTTTTGCCCGCGCCTGAGGCAAATTCACCAATCAGGTATTCGTAAGCATCCCCCAGTACATCGGCTTCGGTATTACTAATATCAAAATCAATATCATCTAAATGACTGAGGACTTTCGCCACCAGTGCATTACGGTCGCTGGCATTATTGCCAAGCTTGGTCGAGTTTAGATCCAAATCTTCAAACAGGTTGGCAAAGTCATCGGCAGAGTCGGTGCCTAACGTGCTTTGTTCAATTGATTTTAAGGTCGCAGTTAAATCATCCAGAATGAATTCGCCCTGACGACCACGCTCGGCTAAGGTATGGAATAGCTGTTTTGGTGTAAGCGCATAACCCACTTCGGCAATGGCATTCTTTTTAATTTCTTCGATGTAGGGCACATGCTCAGCATTATTTTCATCTAATTCTAAAAAGCTGAGGTCTTCGCCATCGAGCAATTCATTGGCAAAGTTCACCGACTTTTCTGATAAATATTTAAAGAAAATAAAACCCAGAATGTAATCACGGAATTCATCTGCCCCCATGGTGCCACGCAAAGTATTGGCAATATTCCAAAGTTGTTTTTGTAGTTGTTGCAGTTGTACTTGGGTCATTGTTATAGAAGTCCAAATAAGTAAATCATTAATAAAATGATTTTACCTAAAATTCTAAAACATGCAGCAGTAAAAAGGTGGAAAAGGACATTATTTGTCGCTTTACTTCAACTTATGGACAGAAAGCCATAAAAAATAAAACTCCCATCTCTAGTATGGGAGTTTTATAGTAGTGCTTTTGCTGAAGAATTAAAAAATCATAAGCTTATAGTCAGGTCTAATTCCTTTCGAAGAGTAATGATGCATTTTCATAGGTTCAATAATAGACTTAAAATATTTGGACCAATCTTGATAGCTGCAAGAAGCGCCTACCACTTGATTTGGCTCAACCAAAAACGCTTGCTCACAGATAAGAGCTATTTTCAGATCCACCCATAGTTCTTGACTAAGAAGGTTAAACCTTAAAGGTTTATCTAAAGTAGGGTGCTTCAAAGGGTGTCCCACATCAGTAAATGCAAATACTCTACCGCAATACTGTCCATTGAGATCTTTAGATATTTGATAGGCAAATCCATGTAAATTATCTAAATTCTCTTTTTTCAGCATATTGATAAACTTCCGTACAACCACTGCAAACTGCTGCTCATCTTTAGGCTGTAGTGGAATACTCGTACGTCGGTAAATGGCATCAAACTTGAAATCTACCTGATGAATGCGGATCTGTTTATGCTCACGTAAAAGTCTGGCAACAAATCGATTAACCGTGTTTTGTTGATCTTTTACCTGTTGATAAGTTTTTAAAATTGCTTTAGTCATCGTTTTTTCGTCAACTAATGCCCTACCACGTAACTCATTCCAACATCGCTCAATCAGCATGATACTTCTGAAATGCAGATCATCTTTTTGACAGTGAGCCCGCAGGGGCAAACTTCTAATTAGCCCAAAGCATTCTCTGAAACATTGAAATACTTTTTGTACTTGTGGATCAAAAACATGCTCTTCTCCTAACTGTGGATCAAAGCAGTCAAAGTAATGCCGACCTACGTACATAAAATGATTCAACAGGTCAGTGGAAAGATATCCTAAGCAATTGTTACTATTTGAATTTACTCTTAAAACTTGAGCAGAGGGCGAGGTGATTTTTTTAAATAGCTTGAGTGCTTCTGTAAGCACCAAAGCTTGTTCTGGAGAAGCATAACTTACAGGAACTGGAATTACTTTGGTCTGTGGCGATAGTGCTGCGTATGTATTCATATATAGGCTCTGATATGTATTTTTTTAATGCCCTGCTCATCAGGTGAATGAGCAGGTATAACTTCGGTGGTATGTAGATTTATGTCCCTCTACGAGGGCGGCCTGATTTACGTTTACTTGCTGGCATCTGACTTGTACCAAATGTTTTTAGCCTACTACCACTGGGAATAAACGCGTGTTGCTTATCTTTAGTCAAATATTTGATAACTAGTGACTCTAATGCACTATGAGCTTTTTCATCATCATGATGTAACATTCCAATAGCTAAATGTTTATAGCGTTCTTTTGAACCATTACAGCTGTAGTAACTTCCCTTATACTCAGTAAGTTGTTCCCATTTCTTCCCGAACTGGTCAGCTATAATCTCGTCTTTTTGATGTTTATTACCATCTAAGAAAAAAATAGTATGATAGTGATAGCCTTTATTAACGCCGTATTCTAGTTTCCAAATATAACCAATAGGTCGCTGATTTATTGAAAATCTTGATTTCAAAAATTTCTTAAACATCTTTCTGATCAGATTCAAATCTTCAGAAAGATTTCTACATTTTTTCGCAATTGCAAAATCAAGACGCAAGACTAGTAACTTTGAATATTTAACTCTAAGCTTGTTTAGCAACTGAATAGCACGCGCTTCTTGATGTTTTAATCTTTCAGATCGATTGCTCTGTGCCTGAATAAATTCATCTTCCAGGGTGCCTGAATAAATTTTAGAAACAAAAGCATTTGCTAGATCTGCAAATATAATAGGTTCTCCCGCGATAGGGAGAACATCATTTGCTTGAAAATTTTTAAAATAGCGTGGTTCAAAATTTATAGGTTTTAATATTTCTTCATATGCTCGCATATACACTTGAGTATATTCATTATTAATCGCTAATTCAGTCAAATCATCGGGATCTGGACATTGAGATAACAGATTTCTAACCAAGGGATCCGCTTTTTTAAATCGCCCTGTCTGTAATTTAGGAAAAGCACTAGAAATCTTATTGTCAACAATAAGATCAATTAACGTCTCAAGTTTAGAGTAGTCCTTATCCGCTTGTTCTAAAAGATAGGAAGCAGTGTCTGATGTTTCAAATTGCGATATGATTTTGTCACTTTTACTCATAGTCATTACTTTTTCCAGACATGAGTTCTCCCTGAAGGTATAGCTTGTGGGCTATACCTATTTCTTAGAAGGCTCATGTGTATAATTAATAGAAGATATATAAACCCTTAATCCTTAATTACTTAATATTATTAAGTACCTAAAGTCTGCTCATTGGCTGAACAAGGCATAGGTGGACTTAACTGCTTGGACAGCTGGGGATTTATATAGTTAACTCGTTGGAAAGTTATCCTTTTAGTAGTTGGCTACACTTCTTGTTTTTAACCAAGTAAGGATATCCTGTTCAAACCATCCCACCGCATTCAAACTTAGTTTGATTGGTCTAGGAAAGTCCTTATCATACCGAGGTGACTTTGGATTCATTTTGTCATAAATTGTTGACCGGCTTAAGCCAACTTTAGACGTAAGTCCTTCAATACGTAAAATATTATCACTTAACACCTTTTGTTCCGCTCCATTTTTAATCGGTATGAGAGAGTCTGAAGAAATCTGATTCAGATGTTAAGCACACCAATATCGGAATTTTTTATGCCATCTAATCACACGCATCATTTATATAAACAAGCACACCCTTTAATACGAAAAATTCTTGAATTGGAAATTGAAAAAAGGGTATTCGCTAAAAAATATCCATATCTTTTTAGTGAGTTATTAATTTTTAGAGATAAATTTTCCAATGAACTAAAGAATTGGCTATTTGATTATTACTCACATCTTGTAGTACCTATTGATAAGAATCAAAAAATCGATAAAAAAACTGTAGATACTGCGTTAAATACAATGATTAAAGAAACGTTAGTTTTTTTAAAATTAATAGAAGTATCAATAACTTATTTTCAAACTGGAATTTTACAAATCTCACAACTCAAACTAAAAACATATCATATCGATGAAAATGCATTCATGGATTTTTTGTCCCCATACGCAGACGAGTTTAAAAAAAAATTCTCTGGAACTGTAGAAAAAAGTGATTTGATTAAACTCTTCAACCAGTACAGCTTTACAGATTTGCTATCACAAAACTGCTTGTTAAATTTATTAAGAGATGTGATAGATATATCGTTAACTTATACTTATCTTACTGTTTTTAATAAAGATAGTAAAATTGAAATGGTTATTTCCCATCTCAAAATGTATTTACTTTATAAGTATCACACACCATTAGGGATGAATAACCTTGTGTCATACATAGAAGAGATGTACTACTCAGAAGATGGTGAGAAATATCATTCTACTCTAGACATCTCGATCAATGTTGAGGATAAGGAAATTAACTGGAGTGAGCTTTTAACGCAAATAATGGTTAAATATTTAGATCAGAAAATTACGCTTAATCGATTAAACATTTCTGATGAAAAGTCTTCTTTTTTTGGAAGCAGAGAACATAAAGAACTTTTCAATATTCTTGATCAACTAGATGCTTTGAATAATGCAAAAGCTACCTCTGACCGTTATGATGCTCTGCTAAAAAATTTAATATGTTTGATCATCTATGACTTAGAAATCGAATGCTCAGAAAATTTAAATAATAGAGTTATGGAAAAACTGATGTCCTTAGGTGATCTTTGTCCAAATTATTCACGCTTTCAATGCAAGCCAAATATCGAAGATCATTTTGATGGACAAGAAGTATCATTAAAATATCAAGGCTATCTACAACCTCTCGTTTTAGAACCGAATTTTACGAGAAAAAAAAAGCTGCTAGATTCCATCACTTTACGACCACATTATAAAAATAATAAGGAGCTTCAATATATCTTAAAGAAGCACTACATAATGGATGAGTACAAAAAATTCAAACTAAAATATTTCAATTAAATCCAATATATTTCAAATATATATCACAAAAACGATAATTACCCATAAGGTCTGCTTAGCAGGCCTTTTTCATTTTTAAAGGTGTCCATATGACGACTTGCCCTGCTTGTCATAGTGAAGAAATAACTTTTCTTGGATTAGCTCCAAAAGGATCTAACCAAGCTCCAAGCCCACTCTGGTCACAATCAACACTTACCTTCATTGGCAAAGAATTAGCTAAAGCTTACAGAATTCCTCCTGTAATTGGAGAAATTACAGGAGCCAGCTTAGGCTATGTACTTAATTATTATTTACATAAGCATTCTGGATCTCCTTTCGTACAAAACGAGAAGTCTTACACCTGTAATGACTGCAATTTAACTTTTCAAATCAATTAACAATAATAGGTATAAATATGGCACATCAACTTGAACAAATGGCTTATGTCGGTGATACCCCTTGGCATGGTTTAGGTAATCACTTGACACAGAATCAGCCGATTGAAATTTGGGCAAAACAGGCAGGCATGGATTGGCGCATCGAATCCTCGAATGTCAGTTACATGGCACAGAATGAACGTGGGCAAAGCATCATCATGCCGTATGAAGAACAGCGGGTACTGTATCGTTCAGATACTCATGCACCTTTGTCAGTAGTGAGTCAGCGCTATCAGGAAGTGCAGCCGATGGAAATTCTGGAGTTCTACCGGGATCTGACTGAGCAATCCGGTTTTGAACTGGAAACCGCAGGTGTTCTGAAAGGGGGTAAGAAGTTCTGGGCATTGGCACGTACCGGGCAATCTACAGCACTCAAGGGTAAGGATGTCAGCAATGGCTATATTCTGCTAGCAACTGCCTGTGACGGTACTTTGGCTACCACGGCACAATTCACCAATATCCGAGTGGTATGCAATAACACCTTAGCCATTGCCCTACGTGGACAAAGTAGCAATGCTGGTGTGGTCAAAGTCCCGCACAGTACCAAGTTTGATGCGGACAAGGTCAAACAACAATTGGGTATTTCAGTCCGTGCATGGGATGAACACATGTATGAAATGAAACAGCTGAGTCAACGTAAAGTCACCCAAGGCGAAGCGGCTGCTTATTTTGATGCAGTGTTTAACAATACCAGCATGAGTGTTGCAGATCAGGAAGAGAACATCATTCAGTTCTATCGCAATATGGCTACTCCAACTCCAGCCAAAGAAAAGCCTGAACCGAATGGACGTGCCATGGCCAAAGTCATGGATATGTTTAATGGGCAAGGACGTGGTGCAGAACTCAGCTCAGCCAAAGATACTGCCTATGGTTTGCTGTGTTCAATCACCGAGTTTGCTGACCATGAACGTCGTGCCATGAGTACCGATCACCGCCTCGATTCAGCCTGGTTTGGTGCAGGTGCTGCATTAAAGCAGCGTGGACTGGAACAAGCACTTCGCTTAGTGGTTTAAGTTTCATTTAAGCTAATGCTATTACAATAATGGTCAAGGGGTCATGCAGATGATCCTTCTCCAGTGACCCCCCTTTTGCCACATCACCAGATGTGGCTTTTTTTATGCCGAAAATTTTACAGACCTCACTATTTATAAGGATCAAAGCATGAATCAGATTGCACCGATAAATACCTCTCAACTCCCTCATTTCCCGATTTCGAATGAGATGAATGAATCAAATACCGCAGCTAAACGAACAGCGACAGCCAAACGTTTAGCCAACACTAAAAATATGGATTACCAAGAATGGCTAGAAGTGCGTAAGCAAGGCATTGGCAGTAGTGATGCCGCAACCGCATGTGGGTTGAATCCCTATATGTCGATGCTGGAACTGTGGATGATTAAAACTGGTCGAACTCAGCAGAACGTTGATGATGACAGCTCAGGCGTTGCACCGTTGTATTGGGGTAAACAGCTAGAGCCACTAGTAGCGGAGTACTACAGCCTGCATACCAATAATAAAGTGAGACGAGTCAATGCCGTGCTTCAGCATCCTGATCCTGATAAACACTTTATGTTAGCCAATCTGGATTACACGGTGGTCGGTAGTGAGGACGTTCAGATCCTGGAATGCAAAACCGCAGGTGAGCATGGAGCAAAATTGTGGCGAGATGGTGTGCCTTTATACGTGCTGTGTCAGGTGCAACACCAACTTGCGGTAACAGGCAAACAGGCTGCACATGTCTGTGTTCTGATCTGTGGGCATGAAACCAAAATCTTCAAAGTGACACGGTCTGAATCAGTGATTCAACACATCATTCAGGCAGAGCGTTATTTCTGGGAATGTGTGGAAACGGATACTCCGCCATCAGTCGATGCCAGTGAATCCGCAGCCAAAGCGATTCAGCAACTCTATCCAGCGCATATCCCACTGAGCGTTGAAGATCTCTCGCAAAATGAAAATGCCAATTTGATGTTCGATCAACTCATTAAAATGAAAGAAGAGATTCAGCACAAGCAGGAACGCTTTGACCAGCTGAAGCATCAAATCCAAATGCTGATGAAAGATGCTGAACGAGCCACCTTTGCCAATGGCTCTGTGGTCTGGAAGAAAGCCAAAGACTCCATCAGTCTGAATACCAAGGCATTGCTTCAGCACCAGCCTGAACTCATTGAGCTTTACCCCCTTCAAAAGCCAGGCAGTCGTCGTTTCAATATCTATACCGACTAAGCCTATTTCAGCCCATTCAAATAGCGAGGCGCAAAAACCGCTCCCCGCCCTCCATTCGCTAGGAATAGAGGGCAAACGGTCGCGGCTTTTGTAGCGAGCTATATACATATTTCTTGAATCAGGTGATCTACATAAAGCTGGATGATCTGTACAAAATCAAATTGAGGAAAATAAAATGATTAAAGGTTTAGCGATTACACCACCAGCTCTAGGGCGTATCAGTATTGGTCGGGTAGTAGAAAAGAATGGCAAACGCCTACCTGAAAAAGATGATCAATTCACCATTACGTCCCAAATTCAAAGCAAAGAAGGATGGGTGAAACACCCACTGGATGAACAGCTTCGAGCCAATACTCTCAATCAAAAGCTACGCTCAATCCCCGTCAGAATGATCTTCAATGATCCTGACTTAAACCTACGTGCAGAATACAGCCTATTTGACCGTCAGACTGGGCGCCCAGTTTGTGTCGGTAATGGCGAAACCTGCCAACGTTTAACTAATCAAGGTGTAGAGCAACATCCCTGTCCATCACCAGATTTATGTCCGTTGGCTCAAGGAGGTAACTGCAAGCCTTATGGACGCTTGCATGTGAATTTAGATGACTCGGATGAGTTTGGCACCTTCATCTTTAGAACCACAGGCTTTAACAGTATTCGGACTTTGGCTGCACGGCTGAGTTATTACCACGCAGCTTCAGGAGGTTTACTCTCTTGCCTGCCTTTGCAACTGACTTTAAGAGGCAAAAGCACCACACAAAGCTATCGTCAGCCGGTGTATTACGTGGATCTAATTTTAAGGGATGGGATTAGTCTCAATGATGCCATTACTCAAGCCAAGCAAATTGATGAACAGAGCAAGCAGGCTGGGTTTTATCAGGAGGCTTTGGACTTTACAGCAAGGAAGGGTTTTGCCAATGCTGTATTTGAGATTAATTCTGAAGAAGATTCAGACCTCATCGATGAGTTTTACCCTCTAGATGAAAACTCGGCAGATCCAGAAAATGGTTACGCCATATCAAATTCTCTCAGGCAAACTGTAGAAAAGGTGGCATAAAAAAAGACCCATCAATGATGGGTCTTGTTAGGTAATATCAGCCATTATTAATAATAATCAATCTCAAATAAAACTGTTGTTGCTTCGAATTTTTGTTGTGTTATTTCCGCATTAAATTCCTGTTTCAAAATATTAAGTAAAGATGCAGCGACTTGTACACTACCATTCGTTTCATTAAAATAATGTAATTTCATGGTATGTGTCTTTTGCCGTTTACCATCTTTTCTACCATCCCACATAGTTTGCAATTCCATATCTTGATCCACCCACTCCTGTAAATCACTTGGTATATACGGATCATGATCAGTTGGATCAAATGCTATTACTTTTGACCGATATTGATTTGTAGTGCTATTAAAAGACACACCAAAGCCACTTAGTAGCCCGTATTGAGGTAAAGGAATATTTGAATTTACTTTTTTATTTGAATGATTAAGGGAATTAGTCACTAAACGAATTTCTTTAGCACCAAAAGCTATTGCTAATTGGATATATACGTTTTCTTTTGCTTTTGCTAATTCGATTTGGAAGTTTTCTGGTCTAATGTAAAGGTCTTTAATATGAGGATGCTTGATAAAAAAGCTATTTTCAGTCACCTTATCTTCTTTGGGAATTTTTAATTTTTTTGCACCTTCTAAAGATACATAAGTTACTTCAGTAGGAAGTTTCATCCCTTTCAAAATAATACTTGCTTTATCTTCAACGCTATAAACAAGAGCTGGCTTTGTATTTTTCACTTTCTTATTATTGTTACGTTTCATCAACTCTGCTGAAATTTCTTCAGCATGTGTTAAAACGTCTTTAGTGCTTTCTTTATTTGTAGCTTTATGAATACTTGCTCCTATCAACCCTAGTGTCAGACTAGTACTTTCATCAAATTTCTGATTAAATCTAGAAAAGAATCCATCTGTTTTTGGTTCAGATTCCTTTACTAGTTTAGGATATTTTTTCTTAAATAATTCTTCTACCATTTCGTTTGATGCGACAAAAATCACATCTGGAAACTTATTAGATATCATTTTCTTAAATCTCATTTATTATTCATCTTAGTAGCATAACAAAATTTATCAATTTATTAGAGGGGTCAATCGTGTTAAAAGCTATTTTTTGGATTGCAGTATTCTTTTTCTTTATTAGCGTGCTTTTTTATGGTATTCGCTTTATCTTTATGACTTTAATGAACTTCGCCAATTCATCTAAACCAAATCAATCTACGAAATTAATAAGTAATAAAGGATCAACTCTCTCAAACACGGAATCTCTCAAGCCTGATCATGAAATACAGTTTTTTGATCCTACCCTCAATAAAATCACAACCCTGTCCGGCCATCTTGAAAAATGCTATGAAGAACATCAACAGCTTTGGATTAAATTGATCAGTTTAGGGCAAAACGCACCAAAAACTATTAAGGTAAATAATATTAGTATGGTCGAGAATTTACTCACTAAAGAAAGGTTTTCCAATGAAAACTCTATTGAACAATATTTCAAAAGATTTTTGTAACATATAAAGATAAGAGCCTCTTCCAGAGGCTCTCTTTTATCTTATAAAGCATCCAAATGATCGGCCCACTTCTGTAACCATTCCGCACATTCTTTTTCATACGCGTGCAAATTATAAGTACCTTGTATTCCTTTTTTTGAATGCCCTAATACAGCTTCTGCAATTTCTGCAGGACAACTTAACCTAGATAGACCAGTACGTACAGTCCGCCTTAAATCGTGCGGACTCCAATCCTCAATTTCGGACAACCACAATTGTTCAGGCTGTAATGCGTATGAAAGTTTTTCAGGATGTCGCATTTGCCATTTATACACTGTAAGAATTTTCTGGGTAATTGGCCTACCTTTAATACTTGATTCAAAAAGAAAGTCCGACTCACGAGATAATGCTTTTATATATTCAAGGCATTGTTTAGAAAGTTGGACATACCTATCCGTACCATTCTTGCTTCCTTTTAAATGCCACGTATTTTTTTCAAAATCAATGTCCGCCCATTTCAACTCACAAACTTCCCCAGTACGGCACCCAGTCCATAACGTAATTCTAAGAATATGCCTAACTTTTTCTGAGAAACCTGATGTTGGAAGCCATTCCAATACTTTTTTAATTTCTTTATCTGATAATACTCGGCTACCCTTTTTGTGTGTTAACTTCACCCTGCTTTGCTTTAAACTCGATTTAGCCAAAAGTGCCGGATTTGCAAAATCATCCTTAAATTTTTCCAATCCTATACTGTAGTCATAAGCCAACGTTAATTCTGCTAGTACACGCCCAGCTTGAACATTTGCCCCACGCTCAATAATTTTAGAAATCATATTTACGACATCTTTTCGCGTCACTTGATCAGCTGCTATATGTCCTAATACTCTAACCGCATCGCCGTATAGTGTTCTTCTAGCTTCATCTTGTCCTTTACGTTTTCTCGCTCCTGGAATCAACTTCTTACTGCCTGTTTTACTATCTAAAACATAACGGTCTTCAATTACATTAGTTAAATATAAATCAATCAATTCTTTGACTGTAAATTGGGCATTTGTTTCATCTCGTTTTTCTTGCTCAATCTTTTTTTGTTCCTTCTGATCTTTTAGCTCCTGACTTGGGCAAATACCTGCTCTGCGTTTGATCTTCATCTTTTGAAGCTCTAATCTAGCTTCAGCCAATGACATATCTGGGTAAATACCAATTTTTACTTTCTTTAACGAGTTATCAATAGGACTTCTGAAGCGATAAGAAAATGAAGTCAGACCTGTTTTCCCCTTATTAACTCTTAACCCTTCATTTTCACCAATATCTACTAAGAAAGTTTCAGGTTTCATTTTTTCAATAGCTCGAGCAGTTAACGCTACTTTTTTTTTATAAGTAGGATCTTTTACAGTCATATAGTTCTTCTAACCTTTTCGCACTCGGTAATTTTGCTAAAATCACCCTCAGATTTTTCAGCATGCATATGCTGATAGGATTTAAATAAGATACACCAATAAAAGGTATACTAAAAGGTATACTTATGCATTGGATTCCTTAAGACTTGCTCGTTACCCCTAAGCAGCAATAGGAATGTAAGCAGATGATTATCATTGAAGAACTCATTATTTTTAAAGGTATTTTTATTGTATGAACATAGAAAATTCAAGTATTGATCTATCATCACTTACACCTATGATGCAACAGTACATGTCAGTCAAAATGCAAAATCCGCATTCACTGATGTTTTATCGGATGGGTGATTTTTATGAGCTCTTTTTTGAAGATGCGCATAAAGCAGCAAAACTCTTAGGAATTACACTGACGCATCGTGGTAAAGCCAATGGTGAGCCCATTCCCATGGCTGGCGTCCCGTACCACGCAGCTGAAGGCTATTTAGCCCGCCTTGTAAAAAAAGGTGAAACGGTGGTGATCTGCGAACAAATTGGTGAAGTAACTGGCAAAGGGCCAGTTGAGCGAGGAATTGTCCGTATCATTACCCCGGGAACATTAACAGACGATGCACTGATTGCCTCTCATCAAAGTTCCAATTTAGTCGCAATCTGCTTACAACAAAATCAAATCGGGATTGCTTTACTAGACCTCAGTGCAGGTATTTTTAAAGTTCAGCAAATGGACTATCAACTGGAACAATTGGCAATCGAACTTTCACGTTTAATGCCGAGCGAAATTTTGATTGATGAAGATCTCATTGACCCGAATATTGTCGAGCAAATTAAACGTCAATTAGACTGCCCTGTTACCAAGCGTCCAAATGTCGACTTCAATTTAAATAACGCGCAAAAAACGCTGTGTGACCAATTTGCAGTAGCCACACTTTCAGGTTTTGGTATTGACCATTTACCTTTGGCGAAAGCTGCCGCTGCGGCTTTGATTCACTATGCAAAAGTCACTCAAAAAACTGCTTTACCACATATCCGCAGCATTCAACTTGAACAAAGTAGTGATTTCGTGGCGCTCGACCCCGTCACTCGTCGTAACTTAGAACTGATTGATCCTTTATTTGAACATGGCACTTCCCTGTTCCAACTGATCAATGATTGCCAAACTGCGATGGGTGGCCGTCTATTAAGTCGTACCTTAATGCAGCCTTTACGAGATACCGCTTTATTGGATGCGCGTTTAGATGCTTCACAAGCGATGCTGCAAGGCTATCATGAGTCTCCGATCCGCTTAGTTCTCAAGGAAATTGGCGATATTGAACGAGTGCTATCTCGTGTAGCGCTCGGCAGTGCTCGACCACGAGACCTTGTTCAGTTACGTCAAACTTGTGCACAAATTCCCTATCTTCGACATGCACTTGAACCGATCATTCAGGCACATCAATCTAAGCTGATCGCTCAGTTAAATGATGAAATGGGTGATTTTCACGGCTTACATGAGCGTCTTATGTCTGCCATCGTAGAAAACCCGCCGGTGCTTTTACGTGATGGTAATGTGATTGCCGAGGGCTTCGACACTGAACTCGATGAACTGCGTAAAATTCGTGACCATGCAGGACAATTCCTCATTGATCTCGAAATCAAAGAGCGTGAACAAACCGGAATTTCAACCTTAAAAATTGGCTATAACCGTGTCAGTGGCTACTATATTGAACTGACTCGAGCACAGGCTGAGCAAGCACCTGATCATTATATTCGCCGCCAAACTCTAAAAAATGCGGAACGCTACATTACCCCTGAGCTGAAATCTTTTGAAGATAAGGTGCTTTCGAGTGAGTCACGTGCATTAGCGCGCGAAAAAATGCTCTTTGAGCTATTACTTGATGAGTTACGTGCAGATATTGGCAACTTACAAATGATGAGCGCCGCTATAGCGCAAATTGATTTACTGGCTAATTTTGCCCATCAAGCTCGATTACGAAATTGGTCACGTCCTGAATATAGCCCTGAAGTTGGGATCAAAATCAAAGCCGGACGTCACCCAGTTGTGGAATCTCTGAGCAAATCAGCATTTACTCCAAATGATACTAGTTTGGACTTTAATCACCGCATGGCGATTATCACAGGGCCAAATATGGGCGGTAAATCGACCTTTATGCGCCAAACTGCCTTAATCAGCTTATTGGCCTACTGTGGTAGCTTTGTCCCTGCCCAATCTGCCGTATTAGGGCCGATCGATCGGATATTTACCCGTATAGGATCTGCCGACGACTTGTCTACAGGCAAATCAACCTTCATGGTGGAAATGACTGAAACCTCACAGATTCTACATCATGCGACCAATCAATCATTGGTACTGATGGATGAAGTCGGACGTGGTACGAGTACCTATGATGGCTTATCTTTGGCGTGGGCATGTGTGCTCGATCTCACCCGTCGCATTAAATGTTTATGCCTATTTGCAACGCATTATTTTGAGCTCACCGAGTTAGGCAAAGACGCCAATATAGATAACTATCATGTGACTGCTCGTGAGCTAAATGGCAACCTGATCTTACTGCATAAAGTTCAACAAGGCCCAGCGAGTCAAAGTCATGGTCTACAGGTGGCAAAGCTTGCAGGTATTCCTGCAGCTGTGATCAAAGAAGCGCAAAATCGCCTTCATATATTAGAAACTCAGCAAAAACAGCAACTCAATACGGCTGTACAAACCGATCTATTCTCGGCACTCGCAGAGCCTGAAGTCATTGAACGCGTAGTTGAAGTTGAAAAAACATCGCCCGTACTTGATGCCTTAGCAGATATTGATATCGATAACTTAAGTCCACGTGAAGCATTACAACAGCTTTACGCTTTAAAGGATTTACTTAAGATCTAAATTGAGCAGAAGCGATAGATGAGATATGCAAAGAACACCAATGAAGGTGTTCTTTGCATTGACACCATTCAAACGCGTAAATTAGTGAATGTTTGCTATCTACTACTGCGGCTATTCAGCAATAAATTGATAAAAAATTAATGTTCTAAAATGTTTCATGCTTAAAATGCACATAAAAATATTGTTCGATAAACAGATGTAATTTAATTAGTTTTTGAGTATGATTCTCATTCATTGTGAAATTTACATAAATTGTTCAGTTTTTAGTGATTTTAACAGCACTGCATATAATAATTATCAATAAAAGGAATTGTTAGTTACCCTATTTTTTGCCTAAAATACACCATTAGTTTATTAGAACCATATTTTTTAGGTAGCTGTCGCCATGACCTTTGTTGTCACTGAAAACTGTATTAAATGTAAATATCAAGACTGCGTAGAAGTTTGCCCTGTTGACTGTTTCTATGAAGGTCCAAACTTCCTTGTTATTAATCCAGATGAATGTATCGACTGTGCGCTATGTGAACCTGAGTGTCCAGCTAACGCGATTTTCTCTGAAGATGAGTTACCTGAAGGTCAAGAAGTATTTATCGAACTTAATACTGAACTTTCTCAAAAATGGCCGAACATCACTCAAATTGGTGATCAACCTGCCGACCGTGAAGAATGGAACGGTAAAGCTGATAAATTACAATATCTTGAAAAGTAATTTTACGCTTTCATGAAAAGATCAGCACATGCTGATCTTTTTTTATACTTAAAGCACACATTTCATTGCAAATTATTCAAATTTTCTCAATCAAATTGGATTAAAATAGAACGAGTTTATAAATAATTGATTTCTATAATGAAGCATTTACTCAAGGGATTATTGTCCGTTGCAATATTCCCTCTTGTTTTCATTGGTTGTACAACTACACCACAAAAACAAGGTCACACTATTACAACTCCCGACGGTAAACGTATTTACATACCTCAAGAAAAAGTGACGACCATCAGACAAGCCCCGCCTAAAGTGGTGCCTTATGCCTACAATTCGTGGGTCGCGTCTGTCGATAATTTACGTCGCGTTCGAGACTATGAAGTCTTTTTAGAGAAAAATGGTGTAGGCAATATCATTCCATCATTTGAGTTGATGCGTACTGCACGTGACTGGCAAAAATGTGGTCGCTCAGAATATATGGTACCTAACCGTGAATTATGGCAAAACCAAATTGCAACCTTACGTGTCTTTAAATATTTAGTAGCTGCCAATATCTTAACGGACTTTGAAGTGACATCGGTTTATCGTGATTTGCCTTTGAACCAGTGTGCCGGTGGTGCAAGTTCATCTCGTCACTTATACAACTCTGCGATTGATTTCCGTATTGGACCTGCGTACCCGCAGCCCGAAGACTATAGTTATATTGAAAACACCAAGTTCCGTTTATGCCAGTTTTGGTCACAACATGGGCAAAGTCTCAATATGGGTCTTGGTTTATATGCCAGCGGACAAATTCATATTGATACTCAAGGCTACCGTACTTGGGGGCCTGATCACTCAAGCCGCTCATCAATGTGTAATTACTAAAACATTACATCGTCATATCAAGACCTCTTCGGAGGTCTTTTTTGTACATAAAATATTCAAATATAGAACAATAAATTGCGATGTTGGTGGAAAGGTTTAAAATGCTTGCATCAATCACGAGGTGCGACAACATGCAACAAATGTGGACAGACATTGATGCTTACATCGATTCACATTTAATTCCTGAAGATCCAATATTGACCCAAACACTTCAACATACGGATGAACGTGGCTTTCCTGATCATCTTGCTGTAGCGGCTAATCAAGGCATGCTGCTTCAAATGTTAATCCAAATGAACAAGTGTAAACGCGTTTTAGAACTTGGAACTTTTGCAGCCTATAGCACCATGTGGTTAGCACGTGCCTTACCTGAAGATGGTTACATTCTGACCATTGAAGGTCGTGATACACATGCTGCCCTCGGTCAAGAAAATATTGATAATGCAAAGCTTGCACAAACGATAGAACTGAAATGTGGTCGTGCGGCAGATATTTTACGTGCCCTTCCTGAAGATACCGAACCTTTTGACTTTATTTTTGTCGATGCAGACAAACAGAGCTACCCTGAATATTTAGAATTAAGCTTAAATTTATCTCATTCAGGTACAGTGATTGTTTTAGACAATGTGATTCGTGCAGGTGAGATTCTGAATGCTGAAAACCATAAACCAAGCATTGAAGGTATTCGTGATATGTTCAAAGCTATGCAAAATCATCCGAAAATTTTATCCTGCACGGCACTTCAAACTGTAGGTTGTAAAGGTCATGATGGTTTTGCAATTGCAATCGTTAAATAATCTTAATCGAGGTGTTTTTTAGACATCTTGAGTAAAGGTATAAAAAATAATCAATACAGTATTTTATTTTCAAAACAATTACTTATAAACACTGCACACAGAGTTATCCACAATTTATGAGGATAACTCTGATTGTTTTTAAATCAACTCTGTTCGTTTGCTCAACTTATTTTACAACCAACAATGGAACACTCGAATTTCTGAAAATACTGGTGGTGATACTGCCCAAGAAGAACTGATGGATTTTACTGTGACTAAACGCCCCGAGTACGATTAACTGAATGCCATGCTCTTGTTGATAGTCCAGAATATTTTCCGAAACATCGCCATAGCGGTATTCCGTCACCACATCGAGCCCCGTATTGGTTAAATAATTTTTTGGATCATCCAAGATTTGTGGGTGATCTCCAACATAGACCAAATGACATTGTAAAAGTTTGAGTAGGTCACTTTGTGCCACACGCTTCATTAACTCAACGCATTTAGGCGAATATTCATAGGCAAAAATAAAACGAGTCGGTGGTTTAAACGTTGGCCCTACAGTCATAACTGTACAACTTGCACCACGTATAAAGTTTTCAACATTACTACCAAGCGGCTTATTGCGCTCTGCTGAACGTTCACCCACGCGACCAATTAAAACAATATCGTCATCTTGCAACACATTAAAACTTTGCTCTAAGAAGTCGCCCTTTTCCTGAATATGGGTGGTTTGAATACCATGCTTATCTTGGATCATTTCAGAAATGTGTTTGAGCAAGTTATTACTATAATCTAACGCTAAATCACTTTGTTTTTGTTCTAACTCCGCGAGTTCTTTCAAGAGCATAGCATTACTTTCAAACCCAATCACTCCACTGATTTCACCTAAGTGATAACTTGCCGGATAGTAATCTAGTATTTGTAGTAAAACCAACTCACGGTGCGTTTGTTTAGCAACCCAAGCAGCAGCATCAGCTAGTGCATTAATGCATGGAGAAGAGTCGATACAGGCGATAACTCGTTTCATGATTAGCCCTCGTTTTATTATTGCTTGGCTATAAAATGTTGTTTGTTATTTTTAACTTATCACAACTCTGTTTCACTGTGCATGCATTTGTGTAAGCATAAAAATGATTTATGACCTATTTGGTGATTATTTATTCACGATATCGAATGAATTTTGCAGGATTACCCACAATAATGGCACGTGCTTCAACATTTTTCGTCACCATACTGTTCATACCGACCACAGCCTGCTCAGCAATGTGAATGCCATCCTTGATTCCAACATGCGCCCCTAACCAAACATCACGCTCTATCTCAATCCCTTGTGATCGTACAGCCTGCTGATAAATGGGTTGATTAACATCCATTCCATGATCAAAAGCGTATAAATGGCAATATGCCGCCATACGAACCTGATCGTGAATTTTGATGCCCACTCGCCCACCATCTAAAATACAGTGATGATTGATCGCCACTTCATTGCCTATTTCTATTGGGCCATGCAAAGTGCAATCCGCCGCAATAAAGCTGTTATCTCCAATAACAATCTTACGTCCCGGTTCGGCAAAAATATGAGCCAATGGCGATATAAAACAGTTTTCACCAATTTCAACGGTTTCCATCGATTTGAGATAGTCTTGATATTCCTGTTGCCAAGCTTCGGCCCAACCACGATTTTTCGGTTTAAGTGACCAATACAACCAAGGCATATAATTCAGACGATGCTTATGTTGCTCTCGATATTTCAATAATGGATCTTGTTCATTCATCTTCATCAGCCTCGACGATATGCAGTTGTTCGCGTCCGCGAGTTACATCTTGAATCTTTAACTGTAGCGGTTGGATTTGATGAATTTGCAATGATGCAAGTACATTTACGCCCTGCGCTGTATAGTCTTCCTGAAATTCAATTTGCTGCTGATTGAGTTCATATTGGAAAATTGCCCATTCATTAAACTGACAACTAAATTGCACTTTTTTCTTCTCAATAAGTTCAATTTTTTCAGCCTGCAACAGGCATTGACCTGCACAGCCACCATAGGCACGTACCAAGCCCCCAGTCCCGAGCTTAATTCCACCATACCAGCGATTAACCAAGACCAACACGTTGGTTAGGTCATTCCCTTCTATGGTTGCTAGAATGGGCCGACCTGCTGTGCCTGAAGGCTCACCATCATCATTAAAACGTACGGTATGTCCAATTTTCCATGCCCAACACTGATGTGTTGTTGAGATATCCTTATTGGCTTCGAGAAATTCTTTAACGGCTTGTTCATTTTCCACAGGAACTGCGATGGCTTGAAAACGACTTTTTTTAATGTCTTCTTCATATTCAAACTGTGCGGCGAGTGTAAATGGCATATCGTCTTTAGATCCTGTATCAAAGGACATTATAGCGTTTTTTGAAAGACTTACATCCACAAAAAAGCCCCCAATACTGGAGGCTTGATTGAAGACCATTCATCTTTCGTAATCGCATGATTTTTGCAGATCGTATTTTTAGTTTAATGTATACTGATATTTTTGTTAATTTTTAGATTAATTACTCAGTTTTTGTCATTTCCGACAATAAGATAAACCCGCTGAACCAAACTAGCGCCATTCAACGGGCAATTTCTTATTTTATTCAATTAAACGGTAAAATCATCACCAAGATAAACTTTACGTACAGTTTCATCCGCAAGGACTTCTTCTGGAGTACCTTCTGCAATCACTGAACCTTCGCTCACGATATAGGCATGCTCACAAATCGCAAGGGTTTCTCGCACATTATGGTCGGTAATTAATACACCAATACCGCGATCTTTCAATGTTCGGATAATGTCTTTGATATCACCCACTGAAATAGGATCGACCCCTGCAAAAGGTTCATCTAGCAACATAAATTTAGGGTCTGCCGCTAACGCACGCGCGATTTCCGCACGACGACGCTCACCACCCGACACACTCATACCAAGAGAATCTTTGATGTGTGTGATTTTAAAGTCAGCAAGCAATTCTGTTAGACGTTGCTGACGCTGTTGCTTATTCAGATCTTTACGAGTTTCTAGAATAGACATGATATTTTCAGAAATCGTTAATTTTCTAAAAATAGATGCTTCTTGAGGTAGATAACCAATACCTTTACGTGCGCGCTCATGCATTGCCAAGTCAGACAAATCAAGATCATCTAAATGAATCTCACCTTTATCCATACGCACTAGACCAACAACCATATAGAAACTTGTGGTTTTACCTGCACCATTTGGACCAAGTAAACCCACAATTTGACCACTTTGCATGCTAAAGGACACGTCCTTTACCACCCAACGCTTACTGTAGTTTTTGGCTAAATGCTTAATACATAAAGTTTGAATTTGCGAGGTTTGCTCCATTAATCACGTGCTCCTGGGAAGGACTTAGTGCTTGACGGTGGAATCACGATTTGAACACGACCTGAAGAAGATCCAGATTTGTTTGGTGTACCTTCAGCAACGATATCGCCTTTATTCATACTGTATTTCAGGCTATTACCACGAATACTCGCACCATCTTGTTGCAACAAAGCACCGCCCGTCATGGTGATAATACCCGTTTCAGCATTGTAGACGATCTTTTGCGCTTGACCTTTTGCAAAGCCTTTGGCAGGGTCAGTTTTTTGTTGGAAATGTGCTGGCCCACCCGTTGCTGTAATCGTACTGATCTCTTTTTTGCTGTTTAAGTTCGCAACGATTGAGTTTGCCTGAAGCTTCATCGAACCCTGTTCAATGATGACATTACCGGTATACGTCGTAATCCCGGTTTTTTCGTTAAATGTTGCACGATCGGCAACCAATGAAATCGGTTGATTACGATCTGAAGGCAAAGCAAAAGCTGCAACCGAACATATCGCCAGTGAACCGAGTAGCACTGTACGTTTTAGGAAAGTTTTTGCAGTTTTTCGATTAAAATTATGGTTCATACTTTCCTCGAATATTAAAAAATTCGTATTGACCGTCGTTTAAATTTGCTTTTAAACCTTGGCTGACAAATTCGGCTTGTGGTGAAATCACCGTTACAGTCTTGTCCGTTTCTATTTCACGCTGTTTTGGAAAAGCAGTTAGTTCCTCAGTACGAAACTCCATTTGCCCTTCACGCATCAATTTTGTTGCAACCACATTGTCACTCAGCACGACTTTTTGGTTATCGTCCATACCATTGGCTTGTTTGGCAAAAAACGTGGCATCGACAGCACCATCTTGATAGGTCGATGCTTTCAGATTGACCAAATGAGACGTTTGCTTTTGCAAATCCTGCTCAAGTCGATCGACTTGCGCACGAATATGCAATTTTCCCTGCTCATCAGTCTGTGTCAGGTTAATGTTTTCAGCTGAGTAAGTCATACTTTTCGAAGAGTCTGCCTGAAGCTTATTACCCTTTCCACCGAAATAGTAAAAACCACCGCTTACTGCAGCAATGACCACAGCTGTCACATATAAAACTTTAGTATCCATAAGCGGAGATTCAATCCAATGACTGCATCAATTTATTAATAAGGTGCACTTGCATATTTTTCAAGTAGTTCCTGGTATACACCTTTAGAAACCAAAAGCATATCGCAGATTTCACGAACAGCACCACGTCCACCCATCGCCTGAGTAACAAGATCTGCACGGCGACGTACTTCTAAATGTCCATTTGGTACGGTCACTTTCATCCCTGCAATAGCAAAGGCTGAAAGATCCGGCCAGTCATCACCCATATATAAGCAATCTGAAGGATCAATACCAAACTGTGCACAGGCTTCAGTCAAGGCAACACCTTTGTCTTCACGTCCTTGAAAGACCAAATCGACACCTAAGTCAGACATGCGTTTTTCAACAATATTACTTTTACGGCCAGTAATAATGATGACTTTGATACCCGCTTTTTGCACCAACTTCATGCCTAAGCCATCTCGAATATCAAAAGATTTGATTTCATCGCCGCTATTGGTCAACGTTACAAATCCATCACTTAAAATTCCATCTACATCCAGTACTAGTGCTTCTATGTGACGCGCTTGTTCTAGCAATACATACGATGCCATTTTCTTAATTTACCCCAGCCTGAATCAGATCATGCATGCTGATAATCCCAATCACTTTATTGGTATCATCAACGACTACAAATTGTGTAATTTTCTTTTCGTTCATACGTTCTAAAGCATGTACCGCGCGTTCTTCTTGTGAAATCGTCAAAGGATTTTTAATCATCACTTCTGAGACTTTCATATTCACGTCAAAGCCTTGCTGTTTATCAATCAAACGACGTAAGTCACCGTCGGTAAATATACCCAATAAGGTATCGTTTTCATCGACAATCGTGGTAAGACCCAAACGTTTATTTGAAATTTCATACAGAACTTTATTCATTGGTGTCTCTGGCGACACTTTTGGTAAGTCTTCACCTGTATGCATAAGATGTTTTACATGCAATAACAAACGTTTACCCAACGCTCCAGCAGGATGAGAACGTGCGAAATCATCTGAAGTAAAGCCACGTGCATCCAATAATGCAACTGCAAGTGCATCACCTAAGGCTAATGTTGCAGTGGTACTAGAGGTCGGTGCTAGCCCTAAAGGGCAAGCTTCTTGAATATTGCCCAAGGTCAATGCGACATCGGCATTTTGTGGCATGGGACCTTTATTGTCGCCACTCATGGTAATTAAAGGAATGCCCAAATGTTTAATCAACGGCATGAGCATCATAATTTCATCACTCTTACCTGAGTTTGAAATTGCAATGAGCACATCTCCTTTAACCAACATGCCCAAATCACCATGTCCAGCTTCACCCGGATGCATGAAGAAAGATGGCGTACCAGTCGAGGCAAATGTAGCGGCCATTTTACGACCGATATGACCCGATTTGCCCATACCAGTAATTACTAAACGCCCTTTGCACTGTAAAATGATTTCGCAGGCTTGGCTAAAACGATCATCTATTTGCGTCGCTAATACTTGTAAAGCATGCTCTTCAATACGCAAAGTTTCTAATGCGACTTTCTGAAAATCGACTTGATTCGGCATATTTGGTGGATTCAAAGTTGTTATACCTTAAGCCGTGAGAGGTGCGCTCTCACTTTCAAAATAAAAAATTTTCACAATTTTATCATATCTATGCAAATAGCACGTTTCCAAATGTATAAGAATTCATGAATTATGCAGAAAAGATGCATTTCTTCATTTTTATCTTACGGACAGATAAATCAAATTCAGTATTCGAATTAGATTCAGCCCGAACCCAATGAGCCTTCTACGCTATTTTTAGCAACGCAAAGACATCAATCATTAAAAAATATCTGCTTTTTTGGGTTTTAACTTTATGAAAAAAAATGCTTAGGTTAAGATGAGCCATCTTTTGGTAGAAACAATTTGAAGAGCTATGCAACCTTTTGTTCTATATAACTCAGAGCAACGTAAAAAAGTAGAATTCGTACCTCGTAAAGAAGGACATATCGACATGTATGTCTGTGGAATGACCGTGTATGACTACTGTCATATTGGTCATGCTCGAGTTATGGTTGCATTCGACTACATTATCCGTTTCCTGCGCAGTCAGGGCTGGAACGTTAAATACGTTCGCAATATTACCGATATTGACGACAAAATCATTGCCCGTGCCAATGAAAATGGCGAAAGCATTACTGCTTTAACCGATCGCTTTATCAAGGCCATGAACGAAGATGCTGCCAATTTAGGTTGTGCAGCACCTGATGAAGCACCACGTGCAACAGACTATATCGATCAAATGCAGAATATGATTGGTAACTTAGTCAACAAAGGTACAGCATATCCATCTGCAAATGGCGATGTTTATTTTGAAGTTGAAAAGTTTGCCAAATATGGTCGTCTTTCGGGTCGTAAACTTGACGATATGCAGGCTGGTGCTTCTGAACGCGTTGATGTAGAAGTAGAAAAGAAACATCCTTTTGACTTCGTGCTTTGGAAACATGCCAAAGAAAATGAACCTTCTTGGGCTTCGCCTTGGGGCAATGGCCGTCCGGGCTGGCATATTGAATGTTCAGCGATGTCGACCTGCTGCTTAGGCAACCATTTTGATATTCATGGTGGCGGTTCAGACTTAACTTTCCCGCATCATGAAAATGAAATTGCGCAATCTGAGGCATCTACTGGCGAACAGTATGTTAATTACTGGATGCACGTCGGCTTTATTAATGTCGATGGCGAAAAAATGTCGAAGTCTTTAGGTAACTTCTTCACTATTCGTGATGTGATGGATAAATTCCACCCTGAAGTGATTCGCTTCTTTATTGTGTCATCACATTACCGTAGCCCAGTAAACTTCTCTGACACTGCTTTAAAAGAAGCGAAAAATACCCTTTCCCGTTTCTATCATTCATTTAAAGCTTATCAGCAAGTCTATGGTGAAAAAACCGTAGAAACTTTGGATGATGATTTAGTTGAGAGCTTTAATGCCGCTATGCGTGATGATTTCAACACCGCAGAAGCAATTGCGGTATTGTTTGAAGTCAACAAAGAATTGAACCGTGCCGTAAAAGATGAAAATGCTGAACAAGCGGCTGTGTATTATTCGACATTGCGTCACTTAACCAATATTTTAGGTTTGGTTCAGCATAATGTTGATGAATTCTTAAAATCAGATATTGGTCAGGAAGCTCTAGGTCTCTCTGAAGAGCAAATTGAAGATTTAATTCAACAACGTAAAGATGCGAAAAAGGCCAAAGAATTTGCCAAAGCAGATGAAATTCGTCAATCTTTATTAGATCAAGGTGTTGTCCTTGAAGATACTCGTCAAGGTACTATTTGGCGCCGTGCTGATTAATTAAGCAAACAGAAGCATAGAGAGTTGACAGTTGTGTGAAATTCTCTATAATTCACCTCATTGCGGGAATAGCTCAGTTGGTAGAGCATAACCTTGCCAAGGTTGGGGTCGGGAGTTCGAGTCTCCTTTCCCGCTCCAGAATACGAAAAACCCTCATCGAAAGATGAGGGTTTTTTTATGTCTAAATCTTTCTTCAATGGCTTATTTTTAGATTTATTTACTCATGTTATGCACATAAAAGTAATTTCGCATTTAGGGATTGAATAAAGAGATTAGCCTTCGGCTGGAGGTACTCTTACGAAACGTTGTTTTTCATTCGGCAAAATGAGATGCGAAGCTTCGCAAGGAAACCATCTTGCGGTGCAATGCACCTCACCAACAAAACTCGTTCACTACCGTCAAATTATTCAACGTATCGCAAAAACATTTTTGATTAGAAGTCGTCCTGTCTCAAACAATTGCGCATGACATTACCGCGTATCTTTATTATTTGAAGCAAAGTACGCTTCTGATGTTACTGCGTCACCTCAGTTATTTATTATATTGTAGCGACGTTAATAGGCCTTAATTTTCCCCAACGAATAAGGCTTCCCCTATTGCCACACGACCTTTCACCTACCTGTTAAAAAATAATCTGATGAAATGCTCATCTCGCCAATTTTCCTCAATTTTTCTCCATAATTTTCCGTTATTCTTTGCCAAAATTACATTTGGACAACCAAATAATGCACGGCGCGCACACTACACTCAAACTGACCAGCTTAAGTTACGCATTACTTACGATCTCAACATCAATTTGGGCCGCAGATACAGTCCAAAATCCCCAAGGATCTGCAGCAGTTCAGCAAATGGAAGCTTTAACATTTGAAGTTCCAACAGTAAGCTCTAAGCCCAAAGACCCAGATATCAGTGCTGTCGCAAAAACCATCATAAGCCGTGATGAAATGTTGAAATTTGGCGATCAGTCCATCAATGATGCGCTGCGTCGTGCTGCAGGATTTCAACTTCCCGGTGCTGGCGGTGGTCCACGTGGTGGTGCAGGTGGTATGCGTTTTCGTGGTGGTGGCGCACCCGTGTTCTTAATCAATGGTGAACCTGTACAAGGTGGTCCTCGTGGTGGCATGTCAGTTGTTGATAGCATTACACCGGAAATGATCGAACGCCTTGAAATTACAAAACAACCCAGCGTCGCTCAAGGCTCTGTTGCTTCATCTGCAGTCATCAATATTATTTTAAAAGAACCATTGAATGGCACGCGTTTGAGTGGATCTGTACGTGCTGGTTATGGTCTAACAAAGTCAAATACACGTGAAGAAGAACGCACCAATTTAAACTTTCAAATGGATGGTCGATCAGACCCTTGGATCTATAGTTTATCTGGGAGCCAAATGTGGAATGATTCAGATACACTCACCCGTACACAAGATGCAACAGGAACGAAAACTCAAAAACGCATCACCAATCGTACGTCGCAAATGCTCACCCCACGTGTTGAATATCAACTTGATGATCAACAAAAATTGGTCGCTGAAATGTTTTATCGCAACAATGAAAGCGAAGGCACAAGTGGCTCCCAAGTCCAAAAAGATAAAAATGACAGCATTCGACTCAACACGCGATATGAGCGTAAAGACCAAGGAAATTCAGACAAAATTCGCTTATCAATCGAGCAGCAAAATGAAACGGAATTAACAGAGTATAGAAATTCTCAATCATATATTGATGAACAAATTAATGAATATGGCTTGGGCTACGACGGTGTCCGCAAGTTCGACTCAAAACGCCAAATAAAATTTGGTACCGACCTACGTAGCAATGAACTTGAAAGCAATATTGCAGAGACCTTAGATGAACAATTGTATGCTGCCTATGTTGAAGGAAGTTGGAAATATACGCCGCGCCAAACCTTAACTCTAGGTGTACGCCAAGAGTGGATTGATCGTTCCGGTTTAGAGGATTATCAAGATCAGCATTTGAGTCCTGTATTAGCACACCGTTTTGACTTTAATGAGCAATGGTCACTCCAAACCAACTTGAGTCAGGCTTTTAAAAACCCACGTAGCAATCAATTGATGCCGACTGTTTCAGTTTCTACAGATAGCGATGCAGGGACACTAAACAACCCTGACCGTGGGGGTAATCCTGACTTACGACCTGAAACCATCAATGCTTACGAAACAACCATAGGCTATAACACCCCTGCTGGCGGCGTAAATATCACTGCATATTATCGAGAAATTAATGACTATATCGAAAAATCGATCCTGTCAGAAAATGCTACAGGCGGTCGTTGCGAAACAGGAAATACCGATTGCCGTTTTGTCGAACGCCCATATAACCAAGACAGTGCAACTACTTATGGTGTGGAAATTGCTGGACGTTATGCACTGAAGCAAACGGAGAATGGTCATTCATTTATGTTGAATGCTCAGCTTTCAACTGTACGTGCAAAAATTGAAGAAACTGACGGCTCTGATCGTTTGGCAAGCGATGTTGCACCTTATACCGCAAGTGCTGGCTTATCTTATAACTATCAACCGTGGCGTATTGCAACAAGTGTGAACCTCAATTACACCCCTAAATATACACGTGCGCTGAGTAACGAACCGTACAATCGCACCAGCAATGAACGTGTTAACATGGATGTGAGTTTTACTAAACGCTTTGATCAAAATTGGTCTGCATCGGTCAATGCACGTAATATTTTCAGCTCAGATTATAAAGAAGTGTTAAAAGAACAAAGTTCTGGCGCGCTATACCAATCTCGTATCAATGAAGCAATTCCAAGCTTTATGTTTACCTTAGAAAAGAAATTCTAAACCGTTTCTAATAGACTTCTAAGAGATTCAATATAAAAAACCGATACGGATATGTATCGGTTTTTTATGCGTACACGACCGCAAACTAGCGCTCAATTGCCTTCAGCATTTTCGCAATTTTTAGGGTATGTTCCTTCTGTCCTTTTTTTTCTAAGACTTTTTGCTCAACCCACCATAAATATTCAAAAATTTCTGATTCACTTGAATCCTCTTGAATTAATTTAAAAATATTGGGCAAATAATCATCATACTCATCACGTAAAGCAGGAATACGGCGAATCCCTAACGGGTCCCATTCCTTTAATAAAATTTTATGTATCGCATGCAAGAGACTGGCATCTCGATTATGTTTTGACTGCATACAAGTTCCCTGGCTTATATTTTTTTACTTTTAAAATCAGTTATCTAATTATGTGATGATATTAAAAGAAAAATGAACTGTTGTTTGTCGAAGATTTCATCATACGCATCTCTAAACGCTTTTCCATTGGTTTTTCATCTTTTTTTTATACTAAACCAAAGCTTTATCAAAATTTCATGCACTTTTTCTCATAAATTTTACCAATAAAGCCTTGCGGGATCCCTTAATTCACAGCACCAAAGTTTTAAATGCTAAGTTCTATCGTCGAACATAATCACTCAAAGAAAAAACAATCCGCTTCAACCAACTTCTATATTTATTTCTTTTCGAAATTGTGAAAAATTTACAGTTTTCCTTTTTAATCTCCGACAATTCAAGCTACATTCTATTTTGAAATTTTAATCCTGAAAAATCCTTATGAGTACTGCATTAAACGAAACCATTTACGTCATTCAACACCTTGCATTTGAAGATTTGGGTTCATTGGAAGATGTATTTTACCAATTGGGTTATCGGGTGAGATACTTCGAAGCTGGTGTCGATGACCTGAGTAAAGCTATGCAACATACAGGGCTTACCATCATTTTGGGCGGCCCGATCGGAGTTTATGAAACTAATGACTACCCTTTCCTACAAAAAGAACTAGACTTACTTAAAGTACGTTTAGAGAGTAATTTACCGACTTTAGGCATTTGCTTAGGTGCTCAGCTCATTGCGCATGCATTGGGAGCGAAAGTCTATGCAGGTCATAGCAAAGAAATCGGTTGGAGTGCCTTGGAGCTTGATGCCATTACTAACAATATTTTAGCGCCATTAGATCAAGTGCCTGTACTGCATTGGCATGGTGATACCTTTGATTTACCTACAAATGCACAGTTACTCGCCAGCTCAGCAATTTACCCAAATCAAGCGTTTAGCTATGGGCCCAATATTTTAGCCCTACAGTTTCATATTGAAGCAGAAACACAGGCCATGGAAAAATGGCTAATTGGGCATACATGTGAACTGCATAAAGCACAAATTAACATCCCAAATTTACGCATGGAAAGCCAACAACATGCACCTCATTTAGAACGTGTTGCTCCCCTTATTTTGCAACAATTCTTACAACAGCTTGAGCTTTAAAACAGCTATTAATTTAAAGCTAAATGGCTTATAACGGTTGCACTTCAAAACGTATAAGCCATTAGAATGACTCCCTTACTCAGCATTGCGCTCATCCACTTTTTTGCTCTCATCAGCCCAGGCCCAGACTTCTTTTTTGTCACTCAAAGTGCTATTCGACAATCCAGATCACATGCATTATTTGCCGCATTAGGTATTTCACTTAGTATTTTAGTTTGGTCAATTTGTGCAATAATTGGCTTACATTTTCTATTTCAAAAAATGGCTTGGTTACAACAATGCCTCATGATTTTGGGAGGCCTATATCTTTTATATTTAGGCTCTCAGTTATTAAAGTCTGCATGGAGTAAAGACCTCGGCACAATAACAAAACCAACCGAGCAAGCCGTACAGAAAAAATCGCCTTTGACGCTGTTATTTCAAGGTTTCTTGACCAATATGGCCAATCCTAAAGCATTGGTTTATTTCAGTAGTGTATTTTCCATTGGGATCAGTGCAAACGTTAGTATTTTCGAACAGAGCTCTTTATTGGCTTTAGTCTTTATTGAAAGTCTGATTTGGTTTGCATTGGTTGCGGTCTTATTCTCAGCACCTAAAATTACGCATTACTATCAAAAATTTAGTAAAAAAATTGACGCAATTACCGGTGGAATCTTCATCAGTTTTGGCTGCCTATTGCTGCTCAATCGCGATTGATCACACCAGTTAAATATCTTCAAGACATAAAAAAGCACCCAAATGGGTGCTTTCCTAACTTAACTGAGGGAGCTAAATCTTATTTCGCTGCTGCCTTTGCTGTAGACACAGCCGCTTCAGTCGTAATATTTACCGTAATTTTGTCGCCTACATTTGGTACATATGCACCGACACCAAATGCTGAACGATCAAAAGAAGTCGTTGCATTAAAACCAATCGTTTCTGCTTTGGTCATTGGGTGAACGGCTTGCTTGTTCAATACAGCATCCAATACCACTGGTTTAGTCACATTTTTAACTGTTAAATCACCCGTAATTTTGTATTTAGTTTTGCTGATGGCTTGAACTTTTGTACTTTTAAACGTGATATTTGGATATTTTTCAGCATCAAAGAAATCAGCTGTTTTTAAATGATCATCTAATGCTTTGACATTGGTATTTAAGCTCGATAATGGAATCGTCACATTCACAGACGAATTTGCAGGTTTTGCATTATCGACATTGATTGTCCCTTGAATGTCACTAAAGTTTGCAGAAGGTGTTGAGAAACCAAAATGATTCCAAGTAAAAACTGTTGCTGTATGAGTAGGATCAATTTGATAGGCAACAGGTTTTGCCATAGAAATAGTTGTAACTGATGCTACCGCCAAACCGATTGTTAATGCTTTAAAGTTCATGTTTTTATCTCACTTTCGAATACCAATAAGTCTATAGATTTTTAGCCGTATTACAGCTTTAAAGATAAAACGTTTTGTTGCATGTTTAGAACGATAGTTTTGTAAAATCTGTAGCAGCATCTACAACCACTCTCAATTATTAAATTTCCCATATATTTCAAATAATTAATAATTTAATTGATCCATGAGTTATTTATCCTAAATTTAGGAAACATCAACCTATCAGAGTCGTAGGCTTTCTAAACAAATCCACTTAAGATTTTTAGACATCATAAAAATCTGAGTACCCAAAAATGACAGAACAATCGCTGGCTATTGAAAAAGCCTTAAATACTAAAACGCCCAAAGATGTCGTTTTGGCATTTCTTATGAATACTTCAAAAGAACTCGTCGAAAATGCAACTCAGCTGCTGGTTGCAGAAGACGCGGCATATGTTTCCTTAAACTTCAGCAACCCAGAACTTAAACAAATTGAGCCGTGGGCTGGGTCTGGCACAGGCAGAGACATTTATATTTATACCTTTGCCAACGTTGGGACCTACTGGAATATCGACGACTTTCAAATCACGGATATGATCGCTGAAAATGAAACCGTAGCTGTATTTGGTCAATTCACCTACACCTCAGTCTATGCAAAAAATACTTTCACCTCGCCTTTTTCAATTAAAGCCAAAGTTCAAAACGGTTTAATCAGCTTTTTCCAATTTATGGAAGATACCTATGCCTCAGCATCATCGTTCCGCGTAGGTGGCGAATGGATCATTCAGCAAGAAGCAGACTCAGCTAAAAACTTTAAAGTTTCAGCTTAAATGCTCAGACCCAGCAGCTCTTCACGCAAGAGCTGCTGTTCATTTGGAATAGCCTTTTACATTGAGTTAATGACAGCGGTATTGGATAAATCCTGTTTTCCTTGCGATTTGATCATACAGCTTTTGCGCAGTTTCATTGTCCTGATGCGTAAGCCAATACACACGGTCACACTGCCGCTGATCACAATATTCTTTCACTTTCGCGATCAGCGCTTTGCCAATGCCTTGCCCGCGATAATCCTCAAGGGTATATAAATCCTGCAAATAGGCATAAGGCTGTAATGTCCAGCAGCTCTCATGTTCAATGACATGCACGATCCCTGCTACTTGATGATCCATCATGGCTGCAAAGCCATACATATGTTCGCAGTCAGCAGCATGTAATCTTTGCCACGTTCGCTCGGTCACAGCATCCGCCACCTGACTCTTATAAAATTCTAAATACAGCTCCCAGAGCGGCTGCCATTGGTTTTTTGAAATTTCAGTTAAATTTTTAATTTGTATTTGCACGTTCGATATCTTTTTAAAGGAGCACTGGATTTTTATAACTGAAATAAAGCTTTTTGTGTTGAAAACACTTTATTTAATGCGCTCTTTATTAAGAATAATGAGTCTTGAAAGGACGTTTTCTTATTCGTTTTATATACTTATCTGTTTTATAGAGATAATAGGCAAATAAAAAGCCCGAACAATCGGACTTTTTAACCATTCAGCTTATAGCTTTTCAACCAAAATGCGGTCAACCTGCTTCAAGCCTGTATGCTTTTCATGGTTCTTACGGCGAATCTTTATCACTTTCTCTTCTTGCAAATCTTGCAGCATCAACTCTACTGCAACCATGGCTTCAAGCTCTAAGTCCGTGCCTATCCATTTCTGTTCACCAGCATCCATCAGTACAATTTCATCATTTATCTGATCGTAAAGGCTCATCGTTTCCTCACTTGGGGCAACATTGCACCCGTGGCTGAATACTGCATGAATGAATTAATTTTAAACCAATGCTTTAATTCATTCGTTACAAATCGTTATTTCACAATTAAAAATAAATTTAATCTCTGCAATAAAAAACGCCCCTTCTCTGGGGCGTCTTTATTACGGTTAATCTTTATAGATTAAGCGGTAATTTCTTTCACAGCAGCAACAACAGCTTCAGCTGTGATACCAAAGTGTTGGTACAAGTCTTTTGCTGGAGCAGATTCACCGTAAGTCGTCATACCGATTACACGGCCATCAAGACCTACAAATTTCCACCAGTAATCCACATGCGCAGCTTCAACAGCAACACGAGCGCGGATCGCAGCTGGAAGAACCGCTTCACGGTAAGCAGCATCTTGTTTTACAAATTCTTCAGCACATGGCATAGAAACAACACGTACGCCTTCAAGCTGTGCGTAAGCATCCATTGCCAATGAAACTTCTGAACCTGTCGCAATTATGATTGCTTTGAACTCACCTTTTTCTTTTGCAAGTACATAACCGCCTTTCGCTACGTCAGCAATTTGATCTGCTGTACGAGTTTGGAATGGCAAGTTTTGACGAGAGAAGATTAACGCTGTAGGGCCTTCGCTACGTAACAATGCAGATTTCCAAGAAATAGACGCTTCAACAGTGTCACATGGACGCCAAGTGTTTAGATTTGGTGTACCACGTAAAGATGCAATTTGCTCTACAGGTTGGTGTGTAGGACCATCTTCACCTAGACCAATTGAGTCATGTGTATACACATGAATCACACGCTGTTTCATCAATGCAGACATGCGTACTGCATTACGTGCATATTCCATGAACATCAGGAATGTTGCTACATAAGGAACGAAACCGCCATGCAGCGCTACACCGTTCGCAATTGCAGTCATACCGAATTCACGTACACCGTAATGAACGTAGTTGCCCGCTGGGTTAGATTCAACGCCTTCTGCGCCTTTCCATAAAGTTAGGTTAGAACCTGCAAGGTCAGCAGAACCACCTAGAATTTCTGGAAGCTGTGGTGCAAATGCTTGAATGGCATTTTGGCTCGCTTTACGAGTAGCGATTGTTTCAGCTTTTGCATTTACTTCTGCAATATAAGCATCCGCTTTTACAGCGAAGTCAGCAGGTAATTCACCAGAAAGTCGACGTTTGAGTTCAGCCGCTTCTGTTGGATATTTAGCAGCATAAGCCGCAAATGTGTCGTTCCAAGCAGATTCAGAAGTAGTACCTTTCGCTTTTGCATCCCAAGCTGCATATACATCAGCAGGAATTTCGAATGGACCTTCTGTCCAGCCCAAAGCTTCACGAGTTAAAGCGATTTCATCATTACCAAGCGGCGCACCGTGGCAATCTTCTTTACCTTGTTTGTTTGGAGAACCTAAACCAATAATGGTTTTACAGATAATTAAAGTTGGTTTAGCTGTTTCAGCTTTCGCTTCAACAGTTGCTGCGCGGATTGCGTCTGCATCATGACCGTCAACTTTAAGCACTTGCCAGCCGTATGCCAAGAAACGCTGTTCTGTGTCGTCAGAGAACCAGCCTTCTACTTCACCATCAATTGAGATGCCGTTGTCATCGTAGTAAACAACCAATTTACCTAGACCCAAAGTACCTGCCAATGAACAAGCTTCGTGAGAAACACCTTCCATTAAACAACCGTCACCCAAGAAGCAGTATGTGTTGTGATCTACAACTGTGATGTCTTCTTTGTTGAATTGAGCCGCTAAAGTTTTTTCAGCAAGTGCAAAACCTACAGCGTTTGCAATACCTTGACCCAATGGACCCGTGGTTGTTTCGATACCCGGTGCATAGCCCAATTCTGGGTGGCCTGGAGTTTTAGAATGCAATTGACGGAAAGATTTCAAATCTTCAATAGACAGGTCATAACCTGTTAAGTGCAATAACGCATATTGCAACATAGAGCCATGGCCGTTTGACAATACGAAACGGTCACGGTTTGCCCATTGTGGGTTTGCAGGGTTGTGGTTGAGGAATTCACGCCACACCACATCAGCAATATCTGCCATCCCCATTGGAGCACCTGGATGTCCTGAATTTGCTTTTTGCACAGCATCCATTGCCAATACACGAATTGCGTTTGCAATACGACGTTCGTTAAGCGGGGTTGTCATAGGTCAGAGTCCAAACAAATGGTTTAAAAGAGTAAGATGAATAAGAATTCAAAGATGCGTATATTGTCTTAAAAAAAGCGGAATGGGTAAAGCCTCAGGGGCAAATTTTCGCTAATTATTCCTGCACCACCTGTATTTTGGGTGCTTATTGCTCAATTTCAAGCCTATGCATGTTGTTTATTTTGTATACAGTGACGCTTTTATATGGCGAGTCAATGACAGCGCAATGCATATTTAGAGTTTGGCAGAGAAAGCAACCGCTTCATAACTGATAAAAGTCCGCTACATCGAAAGGCAATTGCAAATAAAAGTAGTAGTCAAAGCTTGTCTAAATAAATGACCATTTGAAATATGAAATACTTTCAATAATTAAACCCACTATGGTTTGGGTAACTCAAACGTCGTACTCATCCTTATGAAATCAGTACTTATCCAGTATGTTCAAGACCGTACATACGGCACTTTAGATACCACGACATGTAGCAGGTAAATTTCGCTGCGAAATATCATCCGATTGACAATTCCAAGCACCATTTAAACCATCTGGAATACTAAAATAGATCTGCTTTGAGCGAAGAGCAAAATTGACATCTGTTGATTTAAACGTAAAAACCACTGAACACGTTCCTGCCACATCAGTAATTTCACTACTCGCAATATACTTGGTACTGATACTTTCATTTAGCGCTGTATTCAAATCTACACAGCTTTGTTCCGCTGAATAATTTTCAATCAGTTTTAATTTATAGGGTGAAATCATTGTTAATACTTCAGCCACTTGCGCCCGAGCAACATAGCCATTGTAAGATACAGTAGCAATTGCAGCCAAAATACCGATGATTGCCACAACGATCATAATTTCAATGAGTGTAAAACCAGACTGTTTCATTACGTTTCCCCCATTCAACGTAATGACAAATAGGCAATTTGCATACCAAGTCTCAAAAGCCCGTACTTATTGTGTTTGATTTTTTAAATTAAACGAATAATTGTCGTTTACAGTCATATTCTGACAGTTCATGACGTTCATCAATGATAAATCTCAGGATATGGATTTGATTTATTCTTATAATTGATTCACTTAAAAAAACAATTTAGGCAATTGAACGCCTAATCACATTGTTGCTTGTGCCAAAGCCCAATATCTCTGTTTTATCTCATCATAAAAATTTAGGGGCTTAGGAAGTTAAGCATATTAAAAAGTATGGTAACTTCCTTATATGAAAGCAAAAAATAGATACTATTCCCATTCAAGAATCGCAGAAGCAAAATTCAGGCAAATTATTCGCTTTTTTGCCA